>CAVKTH010000001.1:0-52562 GCA_963659495.1 Bacteroidaceae bacterium
TTATGCTTATGACCCTAACACCGGTTTAATTGCTCCGACTCCGCAGCAAAACCAAGCATTAGGACAACAGAACAATGCTGCTATTGGGCAAAATAATCATACTACCATTGGACAGCAAAACACTTTAAATGCTGTACAAAACAAACATTCTCAATACATAATTCAGCCTGATGATAAATCTCTACAAGTAGATATAGGATTAAAGCCTTTGGATGATACCAATAGCTTTACCACAGACAATGCTTGGAATTATCCTAATTCTACATCATCTCCTTTTTATGAAAAAATGGGACGTCCTTATAGCAATGGTAATTTAGAGAATATTTCAAATGTTGAACATATACCATATATTTTTTCTCAAAAAATGCGAACATTATTAGGACAAAAAGAATCTGAAAATGATTATAAGAAAATAAATTCTACTGGAGGAGGTTTTGGTGCAATAGGTAAATACCAAATCAGACGTGACGGCTTCAAAGATACTGGTTATATAAATAATAAAAATCAATGGATTGGTAAAAATAATATTTACTCTATTGCTGATTTTTTAAATAATCCAGATGCTCAAGAAAAATTTCTTGACGAATATTTTAAAGCTAAATATCGTCAATTACAAAGTAATGGTTCTCTTAAATATATAGGCTCTCCATTTAAAGGCATTATTAGTAACTTTGATATAACAGATACAGGTTTACTTGCTGCTAGTCACAGAGAAGGTGCTGGAGCTGTTCATAATTTTCTATCACATCTTGAAAAAGATACAAATGGTAGATATTATTTAAATTATGATGCAATGCAAGATTTAAAGCAACGTGATATATTTAAACACATTGAAACAAGGCTTCGTGAATTTGAAAAATAGTCTGGTTATTTTATTAGCGGTTATGTTTTGCGGCAAGGTTTATGCTTTGCCGCAAGATTGGCCTTGCAGTCCGTTCATTCTGAAACAATCCCGTATTTTAAGTCAAAATAATTCAGAATTAGAAAGTGAATATACCGGAATTTATAAACAATATTCTTTATCTGTAAATGTTTTTTGGCAGCTTAATCCTTTGCATTCTGAAGATGATTGCGGAACAGCAGGATGCTCGGGAACAATTACTAATAATCAAACTAAACAGACCGAAAATCTGCGTTTCTTTTGCGAAACAGAAAATAACGCAAGCCTGAAAACCCTAAAATGCTATATAAACAATAATGAAGAATATCTTTTAAGTCATTATAAAAATAATGAATATCGGGCTGAATTATGCGGAACATATTATAAAACTGTAGATGTCAATGAATGCAAAAAATGCTCTTGCATGGTTGAAGATTCGCGCGGCTCGCAATATTCAGCTAAGATGAACTGCAATTTAGAGGACACCGGAAAACTGCATTGTCTGACCGGAAATATTTATTCCGAAAAATATTTTCCTCAGAATACAGTAAATGACTTTGAAAATTGCGTTGGCTTAAAAATTTCTGACTAGTCTCCGTCTTTTGCATTGTTTATATAGAGCAGACGTTCCAGCATATCTGACAAAACTTTTCCCTCATCCGCATAAGGCTGAATACTCGGCAATATTCTGCATTCTCCGCTGCAATATTTGCTTTCTGCTGATATTCCGTAATAAAAATTAAATACAGACTTACGAACTTGCTCTAAATAACTAAGCATTTTGACTTGCTGGCTATCACTAAATCCCTTTTTAATTTCGGATTTGATAGCTTCTGCCAAACAATCAATTATTTTCTGATTCTGTTTTTCAATTTCTGATATTGAGGATTTTTCACTTTTTGCCGTATTACTGCATTTATCAAAAATATCTTGCACCTGCTGCCGGCTTATTTGATGATAATCTATTTCAGCCGTTTGTTTAACCGGCAAATCTGCCAGCTCAGCCGCAATATTATATTCTCCGGCCTTAATACAGCCTGCTGCTACACCTAAATTTATGAATTTCGCATTATCTTTATAATAAGTATGAGCTAAATCCAGCTCTGTATTATTTACCGATACAGGACTTCCCTTAACAATATTTTGAACAGGAATAATTACCGGTTTGGCTTCGTCGCAAAGAGAACAATAACTATATATCTCTTTTTGCTGCCGGATAATCTTAACTGCTCTAGCCGATGTTTGTTCATCAATATCATAGCAAATATCCGCCCACGCACTATTGCCCCACACAAACAGCACCGCCAAAATAAGTATAAATTTTTTCATTATCTTATCTCCTTTTAATTGTTTTATCATAATTTTAATATATTCAAAGTCAAGCGGTTTTATTATATATTTACAGCAAAAACCGCCTCAGACAAGGCGGTTTTTATAGGATTTTCGCTGAAATTCAGCTTACATCAGCTTAAATATTAAATCCGAATCGGAAAATATTAAGCAGACTTTTTAGCTTTCTTTTCTTTTTTAGCAGAAGAAGCGTCGCTGAAGTCATACAGTTCTTCAACTGAAACTTCTTTGTCAGCAACATTAGCTTTTTCCAAAACATAATCAACGATTTTTTCTTCATATGCAGGAGCTTTAAGAGCTTCAACGGCATCTTTATTCTTTACATAGTATTCCAAAACCATTTTTTCTTGTCCCGGATAACGCTTAGCTTCATTCATAATAGCTTTGTTTACATCATCTGCAGACAGCTGCAATTTAGCGTCAGCGCCGATTTCAGAAAGCAGCAAGCCCAATTTAACGCGGCGCAGAGCAATTTCTTTGTATTCGGCCAAAACGTCTTTTTCATCGCGGGATTTTTCGCTTTCATCCAGCTGATTTTTAGCCTTAGCGTCTTGATATTGCTTTTCAATAGCGGCATATTCAGCATCAATCAATTTCTGAGGAACTTCAAAGCTGTACTCTTTATCCAAAGCATCCAGCAAATCGCGTTTTAATTTGATGCGGGAAGCTGCGCTGTAGTCTTCCAAAATGCGGGCTTCAATCTTAGATTTCAGATCTGCCACGTCTTTGGCACCCATAGATTTTGCAAATTCATCATTCAATTCTACCGGCTTATATTCGCGGATTTCTTTGATTGTGGTAACGAACAAAGCTTCTTTGCCGGCCAAATCTTTAGCATGATAATCGGCAGGGAATGTGGTTTTCACTTCAACAGTTTCACCGGCTTTTTTACCGATTAACTGGTCTTCATAGCCCGGAATGAAAGAATTAGAACCCAATTCCAGCGGATAAGAATTACCTTTGCCGCCTTGGAATTCAACGCCGTCAATAGAGCCGACAAAGTCAATAACAGCGATATCGCCTTTTTTGGTGGCTCTGTCTTCTTCTACTTTTGCAGAATCGCGGCGGGAATCTGTCATATATTTAACAGCTTTTTCAATTTCTTCGGCCGGAACTTTGGCAACATATTTATTCAAAGTAATTTTAGAAAAATCACCTACTTTAATTTCCGGCAAAACTTCTACTTCTACCGTAAATTCAACATCTTTGCCGTCTTCAAATTTTTCAATTTTGATATCCGGAGTAACAGCCGGACGCAATTTGTTTGCTGCAATAACTTCGTTAACGGCGTCGCGGATCATGTCGTCAAGAACTTCGCCCAAAACGCTCGGACGGTATTGTTTGTCAATCATAGATTTCGGTGCATGACCGGCTCTAAATCCCGGAAGCTTAACTTTTTTAGCAACCTGTTCCAATTTTTTATCAACAGCATTGGCAAAATCGGCAGCAGCCAAAGTAACATTATACTTTTTATTCAAACCTTTTGCTTTTTCTTCTTTTACGTTCATTGTGATTTTCTCTAAAATAAAATTGTTATTCCTTTTATTCACCGCCTAAAATAAAGCGATGGTGCGGGTAAAGAGACTCGAACTCTTAAGCCTCGCGGCACCAGATCCTAAGTCTGGCGTGTCTACCAATTTCACCATACCCGCGCTGGGAATATATTCCCAATTACGGCGGATTAGAGCATAAAACTTTTTATAAATCAAGCAATTTTTAACACTTAACCCACAAAAATCTTGCAAATCAGCAAATTTTGTTTATAACAAGCACTAATAAATAAAGTATAGAGGAAAATATGCCAGAACAAATTGTTAACAAGCGCAAAACTTTTGCCATTATTTCACATCCGGATGCCGGTAAAACTACTTTAACCGAAAAATTGCTGCTGTTCGGAGGCGCCATTCAGCAAGCCGGAGCCGTCAAAGCCCGCGGCGAAAACCGCCACGCCCATTCCGACTGGATGAAAGTTGAGCAGGAACGCGGTATTTCCGTTGCGTCTTCCGTGATGAACTTTGACTATAACAACATCACTTTCAATTTGCTGGATACTCCGGGACACGAAGACTTTTCGGAAGATACCTACCGGGTTTTGACCGCCGTTGATTCGGCCGTAATGGTTTTAGACTCGGCAAAAGGTATTGAAACTCAGACTAAAAAATTGTTTGAAGTCTGCCGTCTGCGCAATATTCCGATTATTACTTTTATCAATAAGCTGGACCGCGAGGGCTTAGACCCGTTTGAACTGCTGGATGACATTGAAAAAACTTTGGCTCTGGACGTTACTCCGGCGAGCTGGCCTATCGGCAGCGGCAAAGACTTTTTAGGCTGCTATGATTTGATTAACGACCAGCTGATTTTGATGAACAAAAACGGCAGCAAGTCGCTGATTAACGATACTATTGAAACCTGCAAGGGCTTAGACGACCCGAAGCTTGACGAGCTTCTGCCGGCGTATGCCGTTAAAAAGCTGCGCGAAGATGTGGAAATGGTGCGCGAGCTTTGTCCGGCGTTTGATTTAGAGCTGTATTTAGCCGGCGCCTTAACTCCGGTATTTTTCGGCAGCGCCGTCAACAATTTCGGCGTGCGCGAAGTCTTAAACGGACTGCACGAGTTTGCCCCGACCCCTCGCCCGCAGCCGAGCGCCGAACGCGTGGTTAACGCCGATGAAAAGAAAGTAACCGGCTTTGTCTTCAAAATTCAAGCCAATATGGATCCGAAACACCGCGACCGCATTGCCTTTATGCGTATTTGCTCCGGACACTTTAAGCGCGGAATGAGCCTTTTGCAAGTCCGCACCGGCAAAGATATTAAAGTGCCGACTCCGGTTATGTTTTTGGCGCAGGAACGCGAACTGGCCGAAGACGCTTATGCCGGCGACATTATCGGTATTCCAAACCATGGGCAGCTGCGTATCGGCGACACCTTGACCGAGGGCGAAAAGCTGCATTATACCGGCATTCCAAGCTTTGCACCGGAGCTTTTGAAATCCGTCCGCGCCAAAGACCCGCTGAAATCCAAACACTTAGCCAACGCGCTTCAGCAAATAGCTGAAGAAGGAGGCGCCAGTATTTTTAAACCGATTGTAGGTTCGGAATATATTGTCGGCGTGGTCGGCGTGCTGCAGTTTGAAGTGATTGCCGACCGCCTGCGCACGGAATTTAATATTGACGTGATTTTTGAACCGACGCAATATTATACAGCGCGCTGGGTCAGCAGCTCGGATAAAGCGGAATTAGAAAAATTCTACAACACCAACCAGATGAATATTGCCGATGACTATGACGGCGAAAAAGTCTTTTTAGCCCGCAATGCTTGGCATTTAGGCAAAATCAAAGAAGATTTTCCGCATCTGGAACTGCATAAAACCCGCGAGCAGGCAATTTAGTTTTGTTCCCTGTTAAGAAATATAAAGCAAACCTTGCGTTTTTGTCAGGTTTGCTTTAATATTTTAAATTAAAGTAAGTTATCGGCAGATTTAAGGAGAAAACAGATGAAATTTGCTGCAGCCTTGATTAAAATTTTTAGCGGAACGCTTACCGCTGTTGTTTTCGGCGCATTCTTATATTATACTTATCAATATCAGACCACCAAAGACGCTGAAGATTTATTTACTGCCAACATGGCGCTGATAGTGTTCTTAATTTCATCCGTATGCTTTGCCCTGCTTTTTATTTTGTTTGACGTTTATCAAAGCAAAAATACTGAAAGCGATTTGGTTAAGCTTTTGAAAAGCTCTGATTTAAACGGAAACTCCGAAAAAACAAACATCGCCGATTTGCTGGTAAAAATCGCCTCTTTCAGCAACCTGACCAATCAGCTTTTGGACGGTCATTTCAAAGAGCTTAACAACGGGCTGAACACCTTGAACAGCAGCTCGGAAGCTAACAGCACAAACTTTCAGGCAACTTTAGACCAGCTGACAAATATCTGCGGAGAAATATCGCAGTATGTTGACAGCATTAAGACAGAAAACGCCAAGGAAAATCAGCGCGCCGCCGGTCACAGCGGCAACTTTGATGTTTTGGTTGCCACAGTTTCCCGCTTAAGCTCGGATTTGAATAACCTGAACGGACGGCTTTTGGATGTGGTAAACCAAATCAGTAAAAATGTTACCGCCAGCATTCAAAGCCATACCGATATAGACAATGAAATCAAAGACTTATTAACAAAATTGCTTTTAGCTAAAAACGGCGAAAGCTCTGAAATTCCGCTGCCGGCTCCGCAGGATAATGACATTTTGCCGGCTGCGGCAGAAGAAGCTGACGAGCCGGAGCCGCAGTCTGTTGCCGATTTTTATGAGCAGCATTTTAAGGATATTCAGGAAAATGAAGAAGAAAAAGCCGAAGCTGTTCCGACAGAAGTTTCAGAAGATGAGGAAGTGCTGGATGAAAATGAAAGCCGAATTGATGAGCTGCTGTCCGCTCCGGCGACGGATGAGGTTATAGCTCCGCAATCGCTGGATTTGACTGAGCCGCAAGCAGAAACGCTGACCGAAAGCCAAGCGGCAGAAGAAACAGCCGAGCAAGAAGCTAAAGAGCCGTGGGCAGAGCCGCTGGCGGCAGAAATTAACGATGCCGAACAAGAATATGCCGCACAGCCGGATGAACAGCCTCTTGAATTGCCGGCTGAACCGTATGAGGAACAACCGATTGAACTGCCGGCAGAGCCAGATACAGAACAGCCTGCCGAACAACAGGCTGAAGAACAGCAAGCTCCGGTTTCGGCGGCGGATGAGGCAGTTATTCCGGCGGCAGAAGCAGAAGTGCAGGCAAACCAGCCGATAGCCGCTGAACCGTCTGCGGATTGGGATAATACTCAAAACTTTACAGATTCGGTTTTGCAGCCAGAAGATTTTGAGCTTCCGGCAGAAGCTGAAGCCCCGGCTCTGCCAATCGCTCAAGATGAACCGGCAATTTCCGATGAGCCTGCAATTTATGACAAACCGGAAAATGAGCCTTATTTTGAACAGGCCCCGGTAAAAATTCCGGCAAGCGATTTTTCACTTGAAGCCAGCGACCCGTTCAATCCGTCGCCGGAGCATTTTGAAGATTTGAAACAAGCGGCGCAAACAAGCGACGCAGCTCCGGTATCTCTTGATTTACAGGACGAAGAGCCGGTTTCATTGGACTTGCCGAGTGAAGAAAGCAATGTAAAGCTTGATGACATTTTCAATGATGATTTTGCTTCTGAAATGGCTGATTTAGACATTTTGAAAGATGATGCAAATAACCAAAACACGAGGGAAATCTCGGTAGAAGATTTGCTTGCCGATGACAACGATCCGTACAACCCAAACAAGTAGTATAAAGAAGGAATTATGGAAAAATTTGCTTATAATCCAAAGTCTTCCAAGGCTGAGGAATTTATCTCGCATGAAGAAATCTGCGCCTCGCTGGACTATGCCGACCAAAACAAAGACAATCTGGCTTTAGTTCGGCAGATTTTACAGAAAGCCGAGCAGGAAAAAGGCTTGACACACCGTGAAGCTTCAGTTTTGCTGGCGTGCGATAATCCGGAAATTGAAGCGGAAATTTTTGCTCTTGCCGAACGTATCAAACAAAATTATTACGGCAACCGCATTGTGCTTTTTGCCCCGCTCTATCTTTCCAATTACTGCGTCAACAGCTGTGTTTACTGCCCTTATCACGTCAAAAATAAGCATATCTTCCGCAAAAAGATGACGCAAGAAGAAATCCGTCAGGAAGTTATAGCTTTGCAGGACATGGGACATAAGCGCTTAGCCTTGGAATTGGGCGAAGACCCTGTCAACAATCCGATTGAATACGTTTTGGAAAGCATTGCGACTATTTACGGCATTAAGCACAAAAACGGCGCAATCCGCCGCGTCAATGTCAACATTGCCGCCACTACGGTAGAAAATTACGCCAAACTGCACCAAGCCGGAATCGGCACCTATATTCTGTTTCAGGAAACCTACAACAAGGAATCTTACGAACAGCTGCATCCGAAAGGCCCTAAGCATGACTATAATTGGCACACCGAAGCCATGGACAGAGCCATGCAAGGCGGAATTGACGATGTCGGGCTGGGCGTATTGTTCGGCTTGTCAACCTATCGTTACGAGTTCAGCGGACTGCTGATGCACGCCGAACATCTGGAAGCCGTTTTCGGGGTCGGTCCACACACTATCAGCGTCCCTCGCCTGCGTGCTGCCGATGATATTGACCCGAGCCAATTCAGCAACTGCGTGCCGGATAATATTTTTGCCAAAATCGTGGCTTTAATCCGCATTGCCGTGCCTTATACCGGTATGATTGTTTCTACCCGCGAGAGTCAAAAAACGCGCGAGCAGGTTCTCAAGCTTGGTATCTCGCAAATCTCCGGCGGCTCTAAAACTTCTGTCGGCGGCTATGCTAAGCCTGAAGCGGAGGATGAGCATTCCGAGCAGTTTGAGGTAGAAGACACCCGTTCGCTGGATGAGGTTATCAACTGGCTGATGCGGCTGGGCTATGTGCCGAGTTTCTGCACCGCCTGCTATCGTTCCGGACGCACCGGAGACCGCTTTATGGAGCTGTGTAAGGCTAAGCAAATCCACAACTGCTGCCACCCGAACGCGCTGATGACTTTGGAAGAGTTTTTGACCGATTATGCTTCGGCTGACACTAAAGCTGTCGGCGAAAAACTGATTGAACAGGAACTGAAAACGTTTCCGCCGAAACTTGCTGAAGCTATCCGCGAAAGATTGGATAAAATCCGCAGCAATCAGGGAAATGACTTTTACTTTTAGCCCTAGCAAAAATTAACGCAAAAAAAATCCGCCTGCTTTTTATAACAGACGGATTTTTTTAGGTTTTATTCGCAAGCCTTATGTTCCGGCAGCGCTAAATATTTTTGATATTCCGCCGCCATATAATCATTAACATAAGCGGTTACGGCCGCATCTTTATTTTCTTGCTTTGCCACTAAGTTCCAAACCTCGGCCGTCAAGTACGGCTTCATAGATTCATACGGCAGAATAAACGCAATCTGCCCGTCCGAATAGCTGGCTATTTCATACGGCATATAAACAAAGCCGACGCCTTTATCGCTCAAAAACGGCTTAGCCTGAGGCAAAGGCAGACTGTCGGCGTCAAAATCCTCAAACAGCTGGCTTTGCAAAGTTTCCGGCAGAAACTCACATTGATAGTATGCGCCTTTGAGTGTTGTAAAATAAGCCTCAGCGCCTTGCTTCAGCAGCTGTTTAAATTCCGGAGAATTTACTCTTTCATTCAGGATATGCTCATTAAGCAATACCCCGTCCGATTTCCGGATGCTTGCCGCTGCCCATTCCGACATGCCGTGCGCACCGCCGGTAAATACTTCGGCTTTTTTTTCATAAGTGATAAACTTCGGCGTCTGAACAAGTTCTTTAACCTCCGCGGTATAGGTTGACTTAAAAGCCGGAATATAACCCTCTGCCGGCGCTAATTCCGCCATTTTTCCGCTTACAAACTGCTGCAGGATTTTCTGCCCGTCGCTCAGCTGCCCTTTATAATCTTTAATCAGCAAATCGGCCGCCTGCCGGCGGATAGAGTTTAGCGCCGCTTCATCGCCTTTTTGCGGATATTCCCAAACCACGCTGGTTTTAACCGCCTCATTTTCCTGCATGACGCTGATTTTTTCATTAACCACCGTATTTTCTGCATTGCAGGCTGCCAGCAGCAAAACCGCCGCCCCGATTAAAGTATTTTTCATTAGCTTTTCTCCCGTTTATTCATAATGTTAAATAAATAATATCTATCAGCCGCATTATGTCAAGATTTTTGCCGTAAAAAATTTATGCAGGCTCTTGACATCTGCCCAAATTATGCTAAATTGCAGCCCGTTTTGCAATTATTATTACAATTTTTTTAATTAAATTTTTTATTATTATGGAAGTAAAAGCAATTTTCGGCGTATGTGTTTTGTGTGTGTTTATCATTCTTGCCGTGGCAGGTATTGTGCTTAACCGCAAGGAATATAACAGCAATACATCAGGCGCTCAGCAGACCGGCGATTTTACCAAAGGATATGTTTGCATTTTTTCCTTTTTAATCATTGCCGCCGGTTTTATCGTAGCAAAAGCTGTAGATTTTTGCTGAATCAAAAGGCCTTGGACTTATATTTATAGTCCCAAAGTTATTTTTTTATCCGGAATTAACTCAAAAAAACAGCCCTATTTTTAACCGCGGCTGCTTTTCTTTATATCTGGTTTGCCTAAAAATTATATCGGGCGTTCAGCATTCCGGTATGCGACTGATATTTTTCCCGCAGGCCAAAATCATAGCCGACCGACAAATCCCAATGATTTACAGAAACTTCAACGCCGACCCCGCTTTCCATTCCCCAGCGCGGCAGTCTTTCGCCGCTGATTTCATATTGTTTATTCGCAATTGCCACATTAGCTGTTGTATCGCGGTTATAAATATCGTATGTCAGTCCCAAATATGCCGTAGGACGCACATTATACCAGATTTTACCGCAGCGCGGACGATAGCGCATTCCGGCAAAACCGGTCAGCAGGTCTGTATTTTCAGCCTGCACGCGCTGCCCCAGACTATCGCTGTATTTTTCCGGCATTAAATAAGTATAGCGCAGTCCGGCTTCCGGAATAAATCCGTCCGTAAACTCATAACCGGCGGCAGTTTCGGCGCTCAGAGCCTGCACATGGTACTTGGCTTTTATGCCGATATTTTCCACCGCCGCATGCTCATCATAACTGCTGTAGCCATAGCTCAGAGTGCCGCGCCAATAAGCCTGCTGCGGCTGATATTTAGCATAGGTAAACAGCGTATGCCCTTTTATGCCGGTATCGCGTCCCTGCGACGAGGCTTTAGTATTGTTAAACGCATAGCCGAAACCGGCTGCTGTTTCACAATTTACGGTACCGTCAACGCCCAGAATATACCCAGCGGTATGGGCGTTAAAACCGGCCGCTTCAAAACGTCCGCCCTGATGCGCATAGCCGCCTAAGCCCTCCATCCAAACCGAAGCTTTAGCCAACGGCGTGCCGCACAAAGCTCGGTTTTTGCCAAAACGGTGCCAGATGCTGCGGTTGATTTGATTATTTACCTCCCGTGCTGTCATTAAAGCCAGCTGAGAATCTGCCGGAGCAATTTTAGTCAAGGCCGCTGTATATTTTTGAACGTCATGCTGCGACAAATCGTTCAAAATATCTTTTATCTGCGCTGCCGGAGTGCCGGCCGGAATATTTGCCTCATCCCAAGCTTTCGCCGTATTGCGGTTGTTGCGGTTTCCGGCGATAGCGGCCACATCTTCGCCCGTGGCTTTGCTGATAATAACGATTGTTCCGTCCTTATTGCCTTTTACAATTTCATAGCGGTTGTTAGACATAATATTATTAAAGGCTCCGGCAACGTTATTACCGCTAATCAGCTGCAGCTCGCCGGTTTGCTCGCCTTTCTGCAATAAGTCGGCGGCAACGGTGATTTTCAGTTTAGCCTCGCCGGCAATATCCGCCCCGCTGCCGACAATAATCTGTCCGCCGGTATAGTTTGCGGAATTTGCGGCGATAGAGCTGATATCCAGCTGCAGAGTGCCGTTCAGGTTAAAAGTTCCGACGTTAATCTGTTTTTCGCCGATGTTTATGGTGCCGCTGTCCGCCACGGTCAAAATTCCGTTTTGCGACAAACTGCCGCTGCCGATATTCAGCAAATTATTAACTTTAGTTTCGCCCTCGCCGCTGATGTTTTGATTTAGCACGCCGTCAGCGCCGATTTCAAACAAACCGCCGGAAGCAATATTTACATCGTTAAGCTTATCTAAATCGCTTTTTAAAACCGCCTGATTGTTAACATAGGCTGTGCCGTTGATATAGCCGTTATTAGCAAAAGTCATGGCATCGGCACCGTTTCCGGCGGTAATAGAACCGACAATAGCGCCGTTATTTTCAGAATCCGCGGCTAAAATCAGCTGTCCGTCATTCACGATTGTGCCGTTTTCCTCATTAACCAGTCCGGCATTAGCGGTTGCTGTTGCTCCGTTTGCAACCGTGAGCGCACCGCTGTTAGCCAGTTTGCCGCCAAACTCATCATTTCCGCCTAAACGCAGTACAGACTTATTGCGCAGCACGCCGTTATAAACCGTATTATTCAGCACTAAAGCGCCGTTATTTTCGGTAGTGCCGAAATTTTCCACCCGCAAGCCGCTGATAGTAACGCTTTGACCGTCTTTAACTTCCGCCAGCATATTTTTGCCGTTAATATTTAGGATATCGCCGTTGCCCTGCAAAGTTATATTTACACCCAGCAAGCCGCTGACATTGCGGGAAAGCCTGTAGCCGGCGCCGTCTACAAAGCTGAATACTTTATCTTCGGCGGTATTCAGCTCCGACCACTCGGCCAGTCCGTCTTTCAGCCCGCGGAAAATTATGCTGTCGTTTTCGGTATCAGTCGTATAAAGCCCGAAAGATTTTGCGACAATATCGGTGTTTTTCATCACCGCCTGAACCTTATTTATAACCACATCGCTCCCCATGCTCAGCTGCGGTGCGCCCGCTGACCCCGGAGCCATTTTAATCAGCTGCAGAATCTGTTCGGAATCGCCCAGCTGCTCTAAATGGTCGCCGATATCAAACGAAGACAGGCGGATTGTACCTCTTCCGCTTTCCAGCAGCAAGGAGTTGGATTGGCTGCCGCTCGGGTCTAAATCTATATTAAAGTGCCACAGAGCCGAACTGTCAGAGTTCAGATTTTTGATTTTATATTCAGAGTGGTCGCCGTTTTCAAAGCTTATAACGCCGCTTTTTACATCAAGCTCCGATCCGGCTAAAATATCCGAAGCGGTGCCGTCTGAACCGCCGATCCGCAGCATGGTGTCTTTAAGCGAGATTTTGGCGCTGCCGGTGCTGCCGCTGACAATCACAATAGAACTGTCATCGCCGCTGATGTTGATGTTTGAAGCATTGTCTATTGCTCCGCCGATTTCAATAGTAGCATTATTTTCGGACTTAAAATCTATATCATTGCCGTTGGCGCTGATGGCCGTGCCGCTGCCGTTGAAACTGCTTTTTCCGTTATCCGCTCTGATTGTCAGATTGCTGTTTGTATCAATTCCCGTCCCGCTGCCGTAAGCAAAAGACGAATTGACAATATCGCCTATGGTTCCGGTATTTTTCAAAGCCGGCCCGCTACCGGATGTAAACTGAGACTCGCTGATTTTTTCAATATAGCCGCTGTTGTTCAGCACGGCATTAGTTCCGCTGAAGCGAATACCTCCCAAAATATCTCCGGCATTATCCGAACTGCCGCTGACATTCAAAATATTATTGTTGGTAATTTTAGCACCGACCGCATTCGTAAAACCGTCTAAAAATTCAGCGGCGCCGTTATTTATCACTTCTCCGCTGTTATCCAGCGAATTATGCAGCGTGTTGCTATTGTTTAAGTTCAGCCGCGCCGTGTTCGCGGTATTCTTCAAAACTCCGGTATAATCCAGCCCGTTAAAAGTCAGATTGCCGCTGTTTGCTATTCCGTTTGCGGCAGTAATTTCTCCGCTGATTTCAGCAGTTCCGGCGTTTTCAAACTTATCGGCAATATTTAAAGTCTCGCTGCTTTTCAAATTTCCGCTTGCGGTGTTAACCAACAAATTAAGGGCATTAGTTCCGGTCATATCGGCTATAGTGCCGCTGTTCTGCAGCAAACCGGCCATGGTTATGTTGTTTATAATATCAATCTTAGCACCGGCAGCGTTTTCTATGCTATCATCCGCCGTCAAAAATTGGGAATCCGTCAAAGTTCCGATGTTTCCGGCATTATAAATCGCCCCGCCCTGCCCTTGAACCGAAGCCAGCGTGCTTTCCGCCTTGTTGCCGTTAAACGTTACATTCTGAATTGTATTGATTGTTCCGCTGTTATAAAGCGCGCCGCCTTGTGCAGTTTCGCCTTTAGCCAGATTGTTGGTAAAAGTAAAGGCGTGCTTCTGATTGTCAAACTTATCGGTATTGTCAGAAATCAGATTGATAACGCCGCTGTTATAAATGGCTCCGCCCTGCGCGGTTTTGCCCAAAGCCCGATTATCTTCCAGCTCCAAGGCATACATATTAACGCTGCTGTCAGCCTTGTAATAGTTGGCGATAGCTCCGCCTTTGGCTGTACCTTTATCCGCCTGAGCTATATTGCTGCTAAAAAACATCCAGCTTTCATCGGCTTTATTAAAATCTGTTTTGCCGTATTCCGAAACAAAAAACGCACCGCCGGCAGCTTCTCCGCCGTTTCCGTCCGCGATGGCTTTGTTAGAAGTAAATTCCATATCGGCCAGAGGATCGCGCCCGAAATAGGTAATATACGCCGTTTCGCGGTCGCTGAACGCGCCGCCTAAAGAAACCGCTCCGCCATAAGCGTTGGTGCCGTCCATAATTGCCTGCGCCGTATTATTGCTGAATGTGTTGCCTGAGAAAGTATCCATATACCCTTCCAGAAAAAGTGCGCCGCCGTAGGCATTGGCTTTGTTCTCAGAAATAATGGCATTATTGGTAATATAAGAGAATTTCAAATAGTCTATCCACGATTTTTGTCCGCGCACAAGCCCCTGAACATACATAACACCGCCCATCGCATCGCCGTTGACGGCAGAATTAGCATGCTGCTTATTATTCAAAAGATGGGCATATTCAATCCGCATTACCGAACCGTCAGAAACATCAAACACGCCGCCGTAAATTTCTTTGGCGCCGCCGCTCGGATTAGAAAAATTCTGCACATTCACGTTGTCCAGTCTCAGGTCGCTCCGCTGCAGTTTTATTCCGCCGAAATCGCCCGAGTTTACTGAGCTTCTAAAATCCTGAATAGTTAAGTTTTTGATTGTAGATACGGCGCGGTCAAAGCTCCAGAATAATTGAGATTCATCAGTATTTGTGCCGACAATAGAGTGTGAATTGCCGGTTATGGAAAAATATCTTCGGTTAGCGGCGGAACCGTTTATCTGCAAGCGGTTATAACCTGCCGGCACTTCCAGCTCTCCGGTTAGATTTATGGTTTTATTGCCTTCGCTGGCTTCACTCAGAAAATCCGCCCAATTATCAACATCTTCGGCAGCGGCTGTTTCTGTTTGGCTTAATACCGCAATCAGCGAAACCACAAATAATATTCTACGCATAAAAAATCTCTCCAATCCATAACATGCGAAATGATATCAGAATATCTAAAACCTAATTATCCTATATATAAATTATTTTTTATATTCAAGCTATTGCGGCAATTATTTATTTGGTTGTTGATAACTCTTTTTGCTTGCTTTTTACATTTTTTGAACTGCCGCCTAAAACAATCATCAGCACCGCTGACAAAATTAAAATAATTCCGCAGACAATGCGCACGGATAAATGTTCGCCAAACACAAAAACACCGATAAATACGGCAGTTACCGGCTCTAAGGCGCCCAAAATCGCCGACAAAGTCGGACCGATTAGCTTTATGGCAATCGTCATGGTTTCAAGCGAGATAATAGTAGGAATAATTGCCGAACCCAGCAGGCAAGCCAGCATAAACCAAGAGTTTATCGGCTGTAATTCAATACCGAAATTAGAGGCAAAAAAGAACACAAACAGCCCGAAAAACATCACATAAAAAGTCAATTTTGAATATTGCACGCGTTTCAGCATTTTTACATTTTTCAGCGCCACCATATAAACTGCATACGCCAAAGCCGAAATAAGCACCAGACCAACGCCGGTCAGATTCAGCGTCTGCCCGTCTTTGCCCTCATAAAACAAACCGATTCCGACTGTGGTCAAAACAATAGCAGCCACGGTTTTAAGCGAAATTCTTTCATGGAAAAACATCGCCATCATCAGCGCTACCATAATCGGATATATAAACAGAATCGTAGAAGCAATACCGGCGCCGATATAGATATAGCTTTGGAACAGGGTCAAAGAGGAAATGGCAAAAACCACGCCCAGCGGCATCAAAACACCGGCTTCACGCAAAGAGATTTTAAGCGAAATTTTTTTGTACAGTGTCAGCCATAAACCGAAAATAATCAGCGCAAAGCCATAGCGGTAAAACAGCACGGAATTAGAAGTTATACCGGCGGCAAACAGCGGCAAAGCAAACAGCGGATTCATGCCATAGCAGCATGTTCCCCAAATTCCCAGCAAAATTCCCCTATTCTTTCTCTTCATTTTTTCCTCGTTTTCAGATTATAATTTTCCAAAAGGGAGTGCTACTCTTAAGTTTATCCTTTGTCAAGATATAAAATGGCGTTTTTTCACATAGTTAAGCATATTTTTTAATTTTTTTCATAAAATATGCGTTTTAGGGCTTGACAAGCATATTAAAATAAGATATATAAACCACGTTATCGCAATCGCGGGGTAGAGCAGCTTGGTAGCTCGTCAGGCTCATAACCTGAAGGTCGGAGGTTCAAATCCTCCCCCCGCAACCACTTAAAAACGCCCGAAAGCCTTGAAAATCCTAGCTTTCGGGTTTTTTGTTGCTTTTTCGCCGTCAGTGCCGGCAAGTGCTATTTTTTCTCGTTTTTCTCGTTTATTCTATTTGTTCTGCTTGTCATTTGCTTGTCGGAGGCAAAAGTCATTATAAACTAATGGCGTTTATTTTATCTCATTTTATGGTTTATTTTATACTCTCGCGTTCACTCTATTTTACTGTTCGTTTGCGTCCGTTCCGTCAAAAGTTCAAAAAATAAATTGACTTTTTTACTTTTCCGTGCCATCGTGCTTGTCGACAGGATTATTAAAAATGAAACAGAAAATTACAAAAATGCTTATTGAGGGGCTTGAACCTCAAGTAAATTCTCGTTTTTTTGTCTGGGATACTATTCTTCCCGGTCTCCATGTTATTGTTAGACCGTCAGGGCGCAAGAGCTTTTATGCTTTTTACCGGCTCCGCAATCACAAACAGCAAACAATTAAGCTCGGAGATTTTCCGGCCATGACGGTCGAGGAAGCTCGTGAAAAATACAAGGAACTGACAAATCAGGTGTTTGATGGTGTGGACCCAGTGGCAGCTATTCGTGAACGGGCAAGATTGGAGGAGCCGGATCCAGCCAGGAACGGAACGGTTCGCGACCTTTACATCAAATATATGGGTGAACACGCTATTCATAAAAAGCCGTCTTCTGCGTTGAATGATAAGGGTTATTGGAATAACCACATTTTGCCGTATATTGGAGATAAGCGCGTACGTGAGGTTACGCGAGGCGATATCTCTTTTATTCATAATGCTATCGGGCAAAAGGTCAATCGCAAAGGCGAGTTGATGACCGTTACCGCAAATCGGGTGCTTGAAGTTTTATCAAAGGCTTTTAGTCTGGCTGAAGCTTGGGAATGGCGGCCGGATGGCTCCAATCCATGCACTAGAATCGAGGATTTTCGCGAAAAAAAACGGCGCCGGTATTTGTCTGCTGACGAAAGTGTCCGCCTTAATAATGTGCTTTTAGATTATATTAAAAGCGAAAACTATCGCAAGCGCCAGATCGGCAATCTGATTTTTCTTCTGCTGTTTACTGGTGCCCGCCGAAATGAGATGCTGACAGCAAAATGGTCTTATATCGTGCCGGAACGGGTCGTTATGGCATTGCCGGATACTAAATCAAACGAGCCTCAAGATGTCCGTCTTGGCGTGGAGGCTCTACAGGTTCTTGAGCGTATACGCACCGACCAAAGGGAAAGAGGCCGCCCTGGGGAATGGATTTTTGACGGACATATCGTCGGACAGCCCCTCAAAGATGAGGGCGGCCACTGGGATGATATCCGCCAGAAAGCTGGCCTGGCTGATTTTCACATGCATGACCTGCGTCATAGTTTTGCCTCGTTTATGGCTGTAACTACCGGTTCAAAGGTTATGATCCAACAGGCTCTTCGGCATGCAGACCCCAGCACATCTGATCGTTACACTCATATGTTTGACGATCCGCTGTCTTTGGCTGTTGCCCAGACGACTTCTAAAATTAAGGACGTGATGAACGGCTGTAAAATTGTTAATATTGATGACGCCCGACGTCAGCAACTTGAGGCTATTGCTCAAGGGATTTTGAGCGATAAGACGGCGTAGTTTCGCATTTGCATGCTTTTATTACAAATTCTTGGCAATCAAAACCGTTTTCCAGGTCCAAAATTGTTTTGCCGCGCGTACAGGTATTTACAGGGCAGCAGTTGACTGGCATGTATTTAATGCTTGCCGAGCAGCTGATGACGACAAGCGCTGATGTCAGTATGATAAAGAGCTTTGCAATCTGCATCTAGATTTACCTCCCTTTTTTTTAATTCTTCTTTTTTAATTTCAAGCGTTTCGGTATTTTCAATTTTACACATGGTGGCTTTTATGGCTTTTTCTTGATAGGCAGCCTCGGCGGCGGCATAGCCTTTTTTATAAAGCGACCAGCCGCCCCAGACCAAACCTAAAATAACGACAACTATTGCAATTAAAGTTGTGTATATTCGGATCATGCGTCCACCTCGTTAGCTAATTGTACAAGACGATTCTTCCAGCCATTTTTGAACTCCGGCCAGCTCTTGGCATCGGTATAGGCAAATAAACGGTTAATCATGAATACTGTGTAAACGCTATTTTTTGCCGTTCTGGCGGCCGCTCTTGTTTTTTGCCCCATAACTCCATCAGCTTCAACGCCGACGCTCTCTTGAAGAATTTTTATAGCCTTTGTAACGCCGTGATTGACGGCTGTATCAAACAAAAGGACGTCCAGCGGATATGGTAGCTCATCACACTGTGCCTTTGCCCAATAATCGCGTTTATATATGGCGATGGCTTGCTCTTTGGTTAGGTTGGCAATGTCCAAGTTAGGATATGCGGCTTTGCTGATGCCGTATTTGGTCAACCCGCCGGCATCGTTTGGATGATCGGATAAAATTCCCTCTTTTTTTAGTGTGAGGTTCACTGCTATTTCAAAATTATTCATATCTATTCCCCTGTATTTGTTGTCCGTCAAAGTTTAGGCCGGTGATGCGCCCGTTTATCATTAGTCCGAACTTTTCAACATCCATAAACATTTCGTAAAAGAAAACCCACCATGTCTTGACGACCTCAATTGACATTTCGTCAGATGACAAAAGCTCGCGAAGTAGCCCTACATGCGAATGCATCCATACCTTAAACATTTCGTTGATGTAGTTGATTTTGTCTTCCGGCCAGCCCTCAGTCGCCAATTTTTCGGCAATTACTTTGGATACATCATTACTCGCGTTTGAGGCAATCTTGTGGTGGGTTTTGCGATAACTCGTGAAGTCCTCATCTTTGATTTTTCCGTCGCGATAGTCGGTGTACATGGTCGTAAAACCTTTAAAGAAAGCCTCAAACATTGCCTTGATGAGGTATTGATAGAACTTGTTGCGCCCTGGGTCGGTGTCGATTCTCAAATCGGAGATGCGACAAATTAGTCCGTATATTTTTTCGGCAAACTTTTCGTATCTAAGGTCGCAAAGTTCTATAGCCTCCATTCTCTTAGCTACTTTGGCACGGTATTGTTTTGAACAATGATTCATGATAAGAGATGCCAGCCGCCGGAGTGGCTGCTCATATTTAATCCACGCCAAAACCCCTAAGCAGATAAGAGCAATTGCCAATAACAGCCAAATAAACGGATTCCCGTCGGCCAGGAGATTGACGATGTTGTCCCAGTTGATTTTTATATCTGACATCTCTTTATCTCCATTATTTGTAGGTTTCGTCCGGCTCGACTTCCATG
The DNA here is from genome assembly GCA_963659495.1 of Bacteroidaceae bacterium. Lineage (GTDB taxonomy): Bacteria > Pseudomonadota > Alphaproteobacteria > RF32 > CAG-239 > RUG410. Next base: position 19,898 of record CAVKTH010000001.1, read on the forward strand.
TTTTCCAGCTCATTGATGCGCGCCCTGAGTTCGTCGGCCTTGTTTTCCATTTCAAGATACTTGTCCAGCGATGGCATTGGTTCGTCCGGGTGAAGCTTTTTGATAATCCGTGCCGCCTCAAAGGCAATTTTGCGAGCGGTGTAGTCGTTTTGCGTCAAAAGATTGCGCAAGGCATTGATTTCCTCCCGGCGGTCTTTTTCTGTCATTTTTTTCTCTGTGTCTTTACTCATTTGAATAACTCCCTAAATAAAACGTCCATACTATGAACTGTCCGGCGTGCGTTCCGATGGACCATAGAACCGCGCCAGCTGGTAAAACTCACTTTTACCTGGTCAAGTGTCATAATCCCTTGCTTGACTAGCTTGGCCTGCTTTTTGAGCTTTCTTCTCTCTACGGTGACAAATTTGCGGCTTGGCTTTTTGATTATCTTGCCTGTTTCTGTCAGAGAAAAGCGTGTTTTCAAAAATGAAAATCCGTGTTTAATGTCTGTTATATAGGTTTTTCTCGGGTTTAACTTTATACCGAGTTCATCGCAAATTCGGCGGATATCGACCAGGAGCTTTTCGAGATATTGCTTGCTGGGGTGTAGAATGTAGCTGTCGTCCATATATCGGCCATAGCCTTTTATGCGGGCGACTTCTTTGATATAGTGGTCGAGTCTGTTCGGGTAAGCTACCGCAGTCATCTGACTGGTTTCACTTCCAAGACCGAGACTGACTTCGCCGAACGCGTCAATAAATGCATCGGCAAGACCTATCAGTCGTTGGTTTTTGAAGCGTTTTCTGAATTCTTGCTTGATAGGCTCGTGGCGGATGTTATCGAAATAGCTTTTGAAGTCTATTAAAAGAACGTATCCGTCACGACCATAATGCCTAAAGTGTTGCCGCAGGTGCTTTTCCAGCCGTTGGGTCGCGAATAACGTGCCTTTGCCTTTTTGGTTGGCTCCGTTATCATAAATCAAATTATAAACCATAACCGGATACAAAGCGTTGCGGCAGAGTGATTTTTGAACGACGCGTTCCGAGAAATGAATGCTTTTAATATGCCGCTTTTTGCCACGCTCGACAATATCAAACTCGATAAAGCCTTTGCGGACGTCTTTGCCTTGCTCAAGTTCTTTGTGCAGGTTGTCGACACAAATACAGGCGTTCAATTTGAACCTCTGGACGCTTGCCTTCCAGTTTACACCTTTTGCCGCATCATTGGCCGCCGTAAACAGAGCTTCGTGGCTTATGATCCGGTCAAAATCATCGTAAACTTTGAGGTTTTCCTCGCGTTTTTTTGTTCTTTTTCTCATCCTATTCTCAAATCGTTTTGTTCTTCTGCTTGTCATTGTGCACCTTGTACAGTTATTTGTGCGTTGTTCAACTGCGTGGGTTTCAGGCATGAAATAGAACTAACACACAAAATTCTACCATGCACTCCTTAGAGGCGTCCGCCTGTACTCATCAAGGCGCTTATTTACGGGATAGCCCCGAAGGTTATTTGTTCCTTCCATCCACTTGCACTACTTTCGCATAGCTACTAGGTTTGGCTGTTGGAGGAATCAGAGAGGGACGCGAATCCCAGCCCACGTCGTCAAGTTGTTGTTGGCTTCGCCGTTGTTGTTCACATTGCACGCGTTCGTCGAGGAGCCGCCGTGAGTGGTGCAGAGCCACCATGTCGAGCAGCCGCCCCAGTGTTTACAACAAATAACCCAAAAACCTCATTTTTTATCAACCACAATTTTGGTTGATTTTTTCCAATTTTTTAATGTTGCGACCTCCTTGTTTAATAGTTTTATTGCCGGTGTTAGGCTTTTGACTGTAACTGTATCAATACAATCAATCATTCTGAGTAATTTGCTTTGAATTTGAAAGCAATTACATATTGCTTTTGTTTGAAATTCTTTGCGTATTTCTAGATCTCGTTCCGTCATAACGTAAATTGAATTTGCGGCGACGATGTTATCCATCATCTCGTCAATTTTAGCGATTAGAGTTCTGCCAATCATATAACGCCATTTTTTTGGCATCACTTTTTCCCTCATGACATATTTTGTTAACTCATTCTGCAGTTGGCGCCCTGTGGTCATAAATGTCAATTCTGTGTCGGATCGTTTTCTTAAAAATACATTACTCATTTTTTATTCCTTATCGCCGCCACACAATGGTGGCGGCATTACCGATTAAAAGATTTTCCGCTATGCAATACGGAAGCAGAGAGGGACACGAATCCCAGCCCACGTCGGCAAGGCGCCGCCGGCATCGCCGCTGTGGCTCACATGGCACGCGCCCGCCGAGGAGCCGCCGTGAGCGGTGCAGAGCCACCATGCCGAGCGAGAAGTGGACTGACCTGCAATAGGTTTAACTCTATTACAGGTGCGTCCACCAGTAGCAACAAATAACGGATATTGAACTGCACCTTGGCTTGCCCATGCTTGAACTTCGGCATTAGGAAATGATGCAGACCATACTTGGCAACCGTAAATCTCATTTTCATTCGGAACCCACAGTTTTCCCATATCGTTCCAATCCCAGCCGTTCGACGCTGTAAGTAACCCAGAGGAGCTAAAGCGCTTTTCAAGTAACATTCTTTTTGTAACGATTACGTTCTGTAATTCAGCAGGTAATCTTTGCAACATACCTTTGCCTGTCGCATTGATTCCATGAGCTACATTTCCATATCCGGTTGATACATTATTTTCACCATTCAGTAGCCCTTTTAACGCGCAAGCCAGCCATGGATGATTGTATGTTTCTGTGCCATTGTTGTTATCTGTCGGATTCCATTTGACCTCAAGTGGAAATACTTCTTTTGTAATGAAGTCTATATGATGGGGAACCGGTGTGTCGCCGAAACCATAATATGTATCAATACCAGCAATCTGAGCGTTGAATGTTGCCGCAGCAACACTATCGCTCCCAACAGTTCCTGCTGTGGTTGTGAACGGGATATAATCGCCAACATGGATTCCAGCGAAATTTCCGGCCTGGATACGCGCCTTAATCCACAACCAGACACTGGCATAGGATGAGATTTCGCTGGCAAACTTTGTAGCAAGATTCTGACCTTGATATAATCTGTCCGCAATTAGTGTTGCGGGTTGGTTTCGTTCAATCTGTTTGACATTTGGAACTTTTGAAGTGTTGATTCCAGCTATAAATTCGGCGTCGGTAGCAATAAAATTTTGGACAGCCTGCTGGCATTGGTTGACCATAGCATTTACTTTCTTGTTAATTGCTTGTTTAAGCTGGCTATTGTCTGCTGACGGTGTCAATCCAGCGTCTGTGATGACATTTATAATTTCACGCTGTGGATTTTCAAGCGCGCCGGCGGGGATTTCGGAACCTTCCTTTCCGTTCTGTGGATCCGCATTGACAAACGCAGCGTTGTCGTCTGTAGCGTCTAAAGGCGGTGTGTATTGCATGTTATTCTCCTTGGTTATAACTTATTTTGAAAATTAAATGCGCTGGCTTGATACGCTCAAGCAAGCACTCAAGATCTGTCGCATAAGCAATACGGCAGAGTGGTTCGCCACAGCGAGAAACGCCGCAGCGCGCGTATGTCAGTCTTGCACCATCCACGATTGTAAGGACATAATAACTTGCGGATTTATTGCCTCCGAGTTTATCTCCACATCTTGCCAGGCCACAAACAGCCGGCGGATATGTAACCATGCTGACTTTGTATCCGAGTGCTCTGGCTATTTTGGCAAAGTTTTCCAATGTGGGCGAAAAGCGCCTGTTTATTTTGACAACAAGAGCGTTTTTGCGTTCCTGAAATGTTAGACCGTCGGCGTGATTTCCATGTTTGCATGGTTCCGGCAATTCATAGGTCTTTTCCCAATCCGGCAAGGTTTCATCGCAAGAGAGCGGGAATATTTCCCTACCGGCTTTTTCAACGCGTTGATGCAGGTAATAGAAAAAAGCGGCAATGCCGTCTGACAATTCGGACATTGTAGATTTCGGGTCGCGGCTCCATGCCGGTCCTTTGGGGAGCAATTCCAGATAAAGATTTTTGTAGCTTTCCTGGTCCATTAGTTATTCTCCACGGTTGGATAAGTTATAGTCCCCAATACGGTGATATGTCCTGTTGCCGATACAATATCGGCAGTTGGCGCAGATAGGACAAAATCTTCGTTGCCTGTCGCATTACTGATGGCGGCTCTGAGTTTAGACAAGCGTAAAGTTCCGCTTGGCTTGATTGAACTTGACTGAACAAGGCTTTTGAGCTTGCTTTGAACAGCAGCTTTGGCATCGGTTGTTGCAGGGTCAATGCTTTCGAATACTACATCCAAGGAATCGGGGATTGGCGCGACTACATAGACGGTTGCAGTTGCCGGTTGCTTTTCCTCGATGAGATTTTTGACGCGTTGGACATCGCCCGGCAGCGGGATGCCGTTGTCGTAGGTTTCGTCCATCATAAATCGCAGGGTTACAGTTCCGGCTCCGCTTTCGGTCGGCGAACACCAGGCTCTTGTTACTCCTGGCGCTTCGCGCGCCCATATTTCATAGTCGGTTTTAGATCCTCCTGTTGGTGGATTTTGCAAATAAAACATTAGGCGGTCACGATAGCTGTCCATGCTTTCAATATCAGTTCCGCCAGTGAGACCTAAGCTATCAACAGTACCTTTGGCCTCAAAGCCGGCAATAGGAGATAAAAACGAGATTATGGTTCCCGCGACCGCGTTTGCGTCTTTTCCGACATTTTCAGCAGTGATTTGCACAGAACAAATGCCGCCTGTTGTTGCGGTCGCCTCTTGATCTGAGGTATAGGTTGCACCATCAGAACGCTTTAAGACTGTTCCGGCGGGTAAAACAGAACCAGCGACGGCAGGAATGGTTATACATCCTGTTGCTCTGGTAGCCATTTTGCGAGGAAAGTTATATGTCTGTCCGTGTTTGACAATATATTCTCCTTCAGCCGATTGCGGAAATACTTGTTTGAGCAAAAATTCAGTACGGCGCAAAATTTCGTCGCCAATGCCGGCACAAGCGGTGACAATAGCATTCAGGTAGCGGCGTCGCAAACTGGCATCGGCGCCTCTGATGTTGGCATTGATTTCAGATATTGCTCGATCGCGTAGTTCTTTTAGGGTTGAGCGGTTGTAATTTGTCATTGTTTCCTCACAGCTTTGACCACAGGTCGTTGAATTTCATGGTTTTGGTTTTATCGCCGCGAACAATTGAAACTGTGGCATCTATCCGGTTTTTATCATCGGTATTGCGTTCGACACTGACTAATACTTGCAAGGCAATACCGTCGGTAATTAGCCATTTTAAGGCGCTCTCAATATATTCTTTGGCTTTGGCAAGTGTTTCCTCGGTAATTTTGCAGCGTTTCAGTAGGTAGAGTTTGGATCCAGTGCTGTCGGTGTTGTCTTCATCTATTTTATCGCCCCACCATCCGAATCGCGGAGCACCGTCGTCAACTTCGGAGGCACTGGCTCTTGCCCATGTGAAAAGGCTGACAATGACGGCTGTTTCCAACCCGTCGCAGGAGGTCAAATCGCCATTGGTGATACTGACGTCGTATTCCTTGGTAGTATTGTTGAAATTTAAGGCGATGTCTGACATTTTATACGCTTTCACACGGTTTCGTTTATTCTATACTTTTAATAATACGCTTTTGAACTATTAAAGGTCAAAAAAAATTTACATCTACATTGTCGCAGATGGCGCTCCAGTTTGCCCGCCGCTGTCGCCAGGGTGGGTGTGTCCATTGTAGACCCCGCGCATTGCCGTCATTGTGCCGGTTTTATCATTAACCTCTCCGCCGGCAGATATATTTTGTGATGCGTTGATGACTGGGGTTGTAATATTCACGCTTTCAGTAGCATTGATATTCATATTCTTTGTATTGTATGCAATATCTTCGGCGGCGGTTACTTCCAAGTGCGTGGTGCTGACTTGGATTTTGCGTCCTCTGGCCAATTTGATAATATCACCCTCGTCGGTATAAAGCGCCACTTCGCCTGGTTGCATTTCCTTGAGGCGGAATTTTCTATCTCCAACGGCAACCACGACACCATTGGAGCGATCTCCGCCACAGAAAACGACAAGTGTTTCCATGCCGGCAATAGGCACGGATGTGAAGCCGTAGTCTTGATAATGTTCTATGCCGTCCTTGAGTTCTCCGGCTAAAAGCGAAGCCTGGATTTGCTGAATCTTGGTCTTGTCATTAACGATTTTAATGATACCTCTGGCAGCCACGTTGCGAATACGGGTAGCCAATGGCGCTATGAATCGGTTTAACTGGTCGCGAATGTCCATTTTATACACCCTCTCTTAATTCTTTCCAGCCTTGGTATGTTTTGATGTTCTGCGTTGCAGACGACAAAATAAAGGCATCCGGTGGAGATACTTTGAGCGCCGTTTTTGTTCCGGATCCTGCGCTCAATTTAATGCCGGAGATAATGAGCTGCCCCTTAATGCGGATAAAATCATCATCTACGGTTACAAAGGAGTTAGGAGCCCATAGATTCCCCGCAGAATTACGCCAGCCCTGCACGGTAAATTCCCAGTTCTGACCTTTTCCGCGGCGGTTGGAGCGCTCCCATTCGGCACGTGTTTGCGCGGTTCCGGCGTCCATGGAACTCTCAGCCGTCAATACTATCGGGCGATATCTTTTAATTTCGCTGTCAACGGCATGCCCTTCGATACCGGTGATGTCTTCGCCGCCGATTTCATCAGAGCCTGCCATTTGTGATTTGACGTAATAATCACGGAAACATTCGCGCGAGCTATAAGTTCCAGATCCGCTCAAAATGTTGTTGCCTTTGCCGTCAGATAGCTTATGGACCAGGCGGCCGGTTGATGAACCGTTGCCAATTGATTGAACGACGAGGGCACCGTTTTCATCATCCGTGAAGATCATGCCGGTCTGTTTACAGACTTTCTCAACGATTGACTGCGCGGTTTCGCCGGGCTGAACCTGAAAATCGGGAATTGTCGGCAGATTCCCGCTTGGCTTAAAAACCAAATCAATACCAAACGGGCGCAAAACGCTTTCTAAAATTTCGCGGGCAGTTCCTCCGATGATCTGTCCGGCCTCAATAATTGCTGAACAATCCACCAAGTCGCATGTCTTTGAGCGTCCGGAGAATTTTACCTCATGGGTTGTTTCGCTGTAGCTTGGCGATATACTGTCAAGGTATCCGGTGATGGCGGGTTTGCCGTCAACTAAAATTTGGCATTCTTCATCAAGCGGAATGTTCTTTTTGGAGCCTATAAAACGGTCCGACACAGTCAGGTCAAAAGATGAGGCGATACAGTTGAGACTTCGCGTGATGTCGGCGGTCTTCCACCCGCCATAAATCTGTCCGGCAATTTTTAATTCAATACTCATTCGGTAAATACTTTCAATTCTTTTCCGGCGGGGATAAATCCTGAAAATGGCAATTTATTTTTTTTGACGATTTCATCAGCGCGGCTGACATCCTCATATAGGTCATAAGCCAAAGCCAACGATGACATTTGTCCGTTTAGCTTAATTGTTCGTGTGCGAGGAAGTTCCAAGACAATATCTTGAACGTACTCAATGACGATTTCGCGTAAACCTCTCAAATTCTGCATGACTTCCGTTGTTGGCTCCACTTCTTCAAACAATTCAATCTCTTCAATATCCGTCAAAAAATCATCAAGCACAGCCTCAGCCTCTTCGGCATTTGTGAAATCAATAGATGTAATGGTTTCAGCCTCTTTGGCAGCGACCAGTTGTTTTGTCAGCTGTTCAATCTGTTGCATGCACTTCTTTTCAGCTTTGGCGTCGTCATTACTGGTGCTGGCGCTTTCCGAAGCATTGCTCTTGGATGCCAAATTGCGGACCGTTTTGAATGAATTTGATGAATTTCCGGCCAATGATGTGATTGCGGAAAATACAGCATCAAATTGCGCGGCCAATCCTGCCGGAGTGTTTAATAATCTTTTGGCGTCGTTTTTCAGGCTCAGTGCATAACTTCCAGCATCTACGATTTTATTCATGGCGGTTTGAATGTTTGAGGTCAACCCCTCGGCAAAACCAATGCCTGTTCCAATATTATCTAAACCGGAGGTGCAGAGATCGGAAATACCCCCAAGGAGTGAGGTTAACCCTTCAACGCCCTCTGATAAAATAAACGCGGCCGCAAATCCGTCTTTAGCTGATGATACCAACTTGGATGCAGAGGAGCCGACTTGTCCGGCATAGTCAATTGAGGTTTCAGGGATTGCTTTTTCTCCAGCCTCAATAAACTGCAGTTCAATGACGGCCATTTGCTGCGCGTCATAGCTTTCTTTTACAGTGATGCTATCGCAAATAACATCAAGGGCGCCGTAATCTGGATGGACTAACACTCCAGGTCCTGCCTCAAGACAAGCCTTGCGTAATGCATCGCGGCGGTCTTTATAATCACTGCCAATTATGAACGCCGTGATAGGATAACTTTCGGCTTTTTTGCCAAGATCTTCGGTGTATGGAATATCTTTATTTGGATATTCGTGTGTCTGGTTGCGCCGTCCTGATGACCAGCTGCGACTTGTGATTTTAAACTCTACGCCCCGGAATGACGCTTCACGGTAAAACATTATGCACCTCCCATTGCATATCCGTATTCGACGCCAAGGTCTGTGTTGCCTTCTTTGCTGACTTTTTCAACGTTGGCCTCTTTCGGCAGATTGTCAAACTTAACTACAACCTCGGAACGAGACTGCGTTTGTTGTGCAGTTGCCTGCGGGTATGGAGTATAAATTTGCGATAATTGCATCGGCTGATTTGGAATCGGAGCTTGCGGTTTGTTTTTTGAGTGTTCTTCTTCGTCGTTGCCAAATCCGAGCTTGTCTGAAATCCATCCACCAAATTTACGGAGGCTTTCAAAATTATCCATTAGAGTATCAATCGGATGCATAATGCCGTCAATGGCTCCGGTTATAAAATCCCAGGCGATTTTCAGCGTTGTTTTGATGCATTCCCAGAACCCAATCCAACCATTGCGAAACCACTCGCATTTATTCCAAAGCAGAGTAAGTGCCGCGACAATACCGGCGATACTCATGACAGCCCATCCGAATGGTGTGGTTAAAATGGCAAAACCTAATTTAAGAAAAGCTGTTTTCAAAATACACATTAGGGTATTAAGCACGGGAATGAGCTTTAACAGATTATAAAATGCGCCCAAAAGACTGAATATATTACAAATCAAACCTGAAGCCAGTGCGAAACCTAACGCAATGACCCATTTATTTAATCCGGCCAAAAACTCGGTAACGCGCAAGCACACTGAGGCAAAGCTCGACATTGCATCGAGGACGTTTTCCAGGTCTATTTTGTTCAAAAGCTCAGCAAATTGCTCCACGAACTTGTCAATTTTCGTGGCGATAAGCTCACGGTTGGCTTTTATCCATTCACTTATGCGCTTAATGAACGGCATTAAGATAGGAATCATTTTGCTAGCGAATATATTGAAGACACCTCTGACGCTTTCTTTCATAGTGTCCAAAGCCTCGCCCATGTCTTGAGACTGGCGGATTGCTTTGTCTTCCATGACGACGCCGAGTTCGTTGGCTTGAACTTTTAGTTTATTTAGTGCCTCTTCGCTTTGTGAGGACACATTAACCATCATTTTGCCTGCTGTGCCAAATGCCAGCTGTGATAAATACATTTTGCGCGCTGGGTCTTCAACTTTACGGATAGCCTTGACCAATAAATCAAAAGCTACCTCTGTTGATTTTGCATTTTTAACTTGTTTAGCCAGTGCCGGAGATATTTTTTGCAATCCGGTGTATAGTTTACCTGTGCCGGCTTGCAGCGCGCCGTACTGACTTGACAAAGTTTCAATCGCAGCAGTCATTTCCTCAGCCGAACCTGCGTTAAGCTGAGCAATGTAGTGTTGCTCCTGCATAAATTTGGTGCTGACACCAAGCCGGTCGGCCAAATCGCCGACCGCATTGGCATATTGTTGAGCGCTCTTAATACCATTGAACAAACCTCTGCCGGCAATGGCTGTCATAGCTGCCAGAGGAGTGATGATTTTGGTAATGCTGGCCGTTACTCTGCTGCCCTGACGAGCAAGGGAGCGGAGGCTCTTTTCTACCGGACCGGCGGCGCCGGCTATTTTCTTGAGAACACCGGATGCTTTATCATTGATAGCGAAAAGCGCTTTGATATTAAATGTTTTGGCCATCTTTTTTCTCCGAGTTGTGCCGTTGGTTGGTTTGATACAAAAGAGTATACAACCAGTCTATCTTATCCAAAGTCATTCCTAATAATTCGGTGGGCGAGAGGTGGTAAAAGTGGATTAAATCGCCGATCTTTTGCTCCGGATCCAGCTCGCCGAGACCGATTATTCGAAAAAACTCATCACCGTATCAACTACTTTTTGGTAATCTTTAACCGATAGCCTTTTAATGGTTGACGGAGGAACATTCGCCAGACGTGCCGCAATCTTTGTCAGGACGACGGTATCAATCTTAGCCTCTTGTTCTTTTTTGGCGTCAACATCAGTATCAGAGCTTAAATAAACGCGGAAAGGATAACCACAGACAGTTATGTCTTCGCCGTTTGGTTCGCGAATGGTCAAGTCGGAAATTTCCGCCCCTTCAGATTGAACAGGTTTGCTTAATTTAATTGTAATACTCATTTTTAACCTACCATTTCATCGACATTGCGACCTTCGAAACGTACACTGGTAACTTCGCCGGTTGCCGGATCTGCTGATGGCTCTCCAGCCAAGAACATCTCTTGCCCAACATAGGTTTTGCCGTTAATAAGCTCAAGAGTGATGGTTGCGTTGGTGATTTTTTCCAACTCTTTAATACTGAGCTTGCCGTTGTCAATCAAGGTCCCCTCCATAAATGGAACTCTTGGAGCTTCGGTATATCCAGCGTATCCACTCAAACCGGTAACCCCGGTCTTTACGGTCGTGGTTGGCGAAACATTCCAGCTGCCGCCGAGTGTTTTCGTTTCGCCGTTAATTTTCAAATATGCGGTTCCGCCGATTGCTGTCATTTTTAACCTCCTTTGATTATAAACGGAATTGATTGACGAGTGCGAAGATGTTCAACTGGTTGACGTAATCAGGCGTAAACAGAACATCGACGCGGTTTTTGTCGTTGAGGTTGCGTTCAACGACCAGATTTTTCTTGAATTCTTCGGCATTTTCGACCAAACCCTCGTATTCCATCTCGCTGTATGCTGTGATGAGCTCTGCGCGGATGATTTTCGGGGTTACAATCGCCTGTCCTTCGCCAAATCTGGTTCCATCGTCAGCCAATTTGTGGCGTCCATATTTGGAAGTGATGACACTGCGCAATTTGCGCAAGATGTAGGCGGAGGTATAAAGGGTCTCAACACTTAAATACGAATTGTCGGCCTGGCCGAAAGCATTCTTTTGGTAAGTTGTAATAATGCGCTCAATTTGAACAGTGCCGGAGTTAACGGTATATGTCGAAATACCATTTTTTAACAAAGTTTCACGTTCTGTTGAAATGAAGCGATCTGCAACTTTGGGAGCAGAGACGCCGCTGATGGACAAAGTCTGCAAGGGACGAGCCGGATCTGCGGCAATAGATGTCGCAGCCGAACCTGCCGCGCCTGCCGCCCACGCCCAAATTGGCGATGTCGTGCCATAAACACCCAAGATAGAGAGGTGCTGATCGTTATAGCTCTTGCCGAGTGTTTGCAGCTCGGAACAAGTGCCGCGATAAGCGGCCCAAACATGGCCATATAATTGTTTTGTGTATGACCAGTTGCCGGTTTTGTCGTTCATATAGGCAGACAAGGCTCTGATAATTGATGCAACCGTAAAGCCAGAAACAACAAAGTCATACTGTTCTTCGCCCAGATTGGATATTGCAGTATCAATTTCCGGATTTCCGGCACCGCCGGACATGGAGTTGATGGTTATGGTCAACCCTGAAGGGGTTTCTTCGCCATTGGCCTCTCCACCCAAATTCAAGCCGATGATTGTGTCATTACCGATAACACCTTTGTGTTTTGCGGTTACAGTTACAACAGCCTCGGAAGCCGATGCAGTAATTGGCAAATCAACATCGGCATTGATAGCTGCGGCAATTGCTGTAGCCACCGTTGCCGCGGTGTCGCTTTCAGAGACACCAACCTGAACAGCTTTATCATAAACGTATAAAGACAAAACGCCGGCTGCAAACTTGGAGCCAGAAACAGTAATTGAACCGGTGGCAGCTGTGCCTGCTGACGGGTCGGCGATTGGCAAAGCATAAACCTCAACAGATGTGTTGTTGTTCAAATAAGCCTCAACCATTTGGGCAAGCTGAGAGCCAGCACCGAATTTATTCTTTGCTTGCGCTGTGCTGGATACATAAACGGCATTGTTCACGTCCGCAAAATCGGAATTTGTGATTTGACCGATTAAAAGTGCGCGGTAAGTTGCTTGAAAGGTCCCGGCTTTGCTGTTGTCCATCTCCGCATAAAACAGAGGAACTCTCATGGTATTGGGGATAGTGTTGAATGAGACTGACATTTGTTATTCTCCCTTGCTTTCGGTTGCGGCTTTGTCCGGCTTTTTAGCGGAATTGCCATTTTTGTTGGCATTTTTTTGCTTTGCAGCAGGATTCTTTGCCTTGGTGGTGTTTTTGGCGTCCGTTTTTTCGCCATTTTGTTTTTTATTGCCCGCTGCTGCCGGTTTGCTTTCGGTTGCGGCATCTTCACGGACAACGTCGCCGGTTTGGATACGGCGCATCCAATAGGAACTGCGCGGAACATCACGCCCCTCGGGCGGTAAGAATTCCCGACGCGTCGGGTCATAAACTTCGAGCGCCTTTCCATTGACTTTTTTGTCTGGGTTAGGTTTTACAAACATTATTCTTCTCCTGTTTCAATTTTTAAGTGGAACTCTTTTCGTCCGTCTGGTCCCGGAGCTGGGTCGGCGATTGGCTCAATAACATCAACGTCAATGTCAACTCTGGATAGCTTGTTCTCAATGACCGGTTCCCAGCTGTCGCGGAAGTTGAGCGTAAATGACAAAATTTGCACTACAATTGGCTGAGCGCCTTGGTCGTAGATTGAATTTTCAATGTCATAGTTCTGCAACTGAGAGGTTAACCGACAAAACTCGGTATTGCAAAGCAAGGCTTTTTCCACGGCTTCGGCAATATCATCGGCTTTTCGTTGGTATCCGTCTAAGGCTTGGACATATATTTCAATGTTTAGTTTTAGCGTATTATCAACTGATAAGATGCTAAGGCTATTGCCAACACCATTTTGCGATGGGGTAACTACGTTAATCCCAGGCAATCCATTGCCTTCAAAGGGCGACGCTTTGCTGTCTTTGATGTTTCCGCCAACAAGGCTTTTGACCTCTGCGTTTTCGCGCAGGAGTTTTACGGCAAGTTCGCGGATTTTGGTTCTATGCAGCATTTTCTCCCTCATAATACAAAACTATCCGGCTTTCGCTCCAACCGTCTTCCGGCTGTCTGGCTACCTGATAGGTTTTGCCTTTGACAATAAATTGATCCTCTTGTACCGGTCTGGCGATTCCTCGGCTATCAAAGTCTGAAAGTTTGACGCTCAAAATGGGAGCGGTGGTTTCTACCGGCACTTCGCCGGACGTATCAACATAAGTCGCCGCCTCGTCTAGAATGCCGCGCATGTGATATTCCTTGCCTGAGGCAGGAATAAACGTGATTGGATCGCCATAGTAATCCAGGCAACAATCCATGCAGAGGTCAATGTCATCGTCAAAATCAGCCATCGGGTTAATTCTCCAAAAAAAGGCGGAAGTTGAGGCCTCCGCCTTTTATACGGGGTTTAGGACAGAGTTGCTCTAACAAGCAAATCTGGACGCTTGCAGATTGGCAGCGGATTTGACTGAGTTTCAACATCAATGCCTTTGTCAAAGTCTTGAACCTTCTGTTTAGCATAAATAGAAAGACCAAGAGTATTGGCGGCTTCGATGTAGTCAGCAGGAGCGTAAACGGTCTCGAATACGTTCAACGTGCCAACCGGAATGAAGATTGCCTCTCCCTCCGGAATGAAACGCAAAGCCGATTTTCCGTCGGTTGAGCTGACACTGCCTTCATATTCAACGAAGTGAACTTGGTTGAATACAAAGTCTTCAGTCAAATCATCGCGATACGGTGTCGCGCCTTGAAAAGCATGATATGCATCTTTTACGGTCTCATGATTAACAAGGCTTTCAAAGAATGAACCTGAACACAAGCACAAGACGTGCTGCATGGTTTCGCCTTTAAGGTTGGCGTTGAAATAACGCTTTACGTCGCGAATTTTGCTCGGGATCTGTGTCGCGGTGGCAGATGTTTTGAAGTCAAATGTCTTTTGAGTGATGCCAAATTTATCAAACAAATTGACCAAAGTTGTACCGGAACCGTCTTTAACTTTACCCTGCAATGCGCCGGCTCGCAAATATTCCAGAGTAATTTCGTGTTTTGCTTTCATTTCAGCCAATTTTTCATTGACTACATCCTGAACGTTTTCCAGCTCACTCTCAGAGCCAAACTGGCGGACGTTTTGAATGTCCTCAGCTTTAATGCTGTCATGGAGTTCAAAATGCGGAATTTCCAACGGAATCAAGTCACGCTTACCTGATCTGTTGGCAGAACCTTGACCGCCGCGCTCGTCAGCAGTCAACACGCTCAAAGTGCCGTTCTTTCTTTCAACAGAGACGGTCGTTGTTCGCACGCCTTTGTCTTTGAAGAGGCCTAATTTGTTAATCAGTCCATACTGAGTAGGAATGATGCGGATGGCGTCGGTCATCTCCCGCATGGAGAAACCGTCGCCTTTGAATAAGTCTAATGCTGTTCCAGGCATGTTTTATACTCCTTCTACTACAAGGATACCGATGCTTTCCAGGTCGTCATAAACGGCCGGCAAAACAGTGGCATCAGCGAATGAAACTTCAAGCTCTTGTTTGACCACAATGGCATGACGGGCAACGGCCAGGGCTTTGACGTCCGCGGAAGTCGCGTCAACATTTTCAAGCAAAATGGCGGCGGGCGTTCCTGCAGATGCCGGTTTTGGTGTTCCTTCGGTTACTGCTGCTGTGTAGGACAGCGGCTTATAACCGCTAGCGGTCGATTCAAGAATGGCGCCGGCATTCAGCTTGCCGGAACCGCTTGCGATGGTTACGATTTTTCGGGAATAATTCATCGGAGCCTCGTATTTGACGACGTCGGTGATGTATTTCCCTTCTTTTAAGATGTCAGGCATGTTTTATTTCCTTTACTTCTTGTAAACTTCGGCAGCACGCTGTGCCAAAGTTTTAGTTTTAGGGTTGCTCATTCCACGGCTATTGCCGATTTTGGCGGCTTTTCCACTTCTCTGGCTCAAGATCTTGGATCTGATCTCTCCCAACGACGCTTTTGAATTGCGGAGTTTTCGCATTTCTGCGATTGATAATCCGGCTACCTCACAAAGGCTTTCGATATATTCTCGGCGAGAAACAACAGATTTTGCAGAGCGTTCAGTCTTATCGGCATCATCCTCTGTATCTTTGTCTTCTTCCTCTTCGTTTTCTCTGTTTTCGGTAGGAGTTTCGTCGTCATCGAGATCCTGATCGTCTTCGTCAGAGCGAATTTCGTCATCATCAACATTTTTATCTTTGATGTCGTCTTCGTTTTCGGATCTTTTTGTCATGATTTTCTCCTTAATTGTGCTGCGAGTTGAGATAACGCAATCGCTCGTTCTACCCTCTTGGGCGCGAACATTAGCTTTTGCATCCGCCGGAACTGTCACAGCACTCAGCTCCAGAGGTGTCCATTTGATTGCACGGTAGATAAACTTGCCGTCTTCCTCATATTTTTCGTATTCCTCGACCGTGTAACCGACCGAGATGTTGCAGATAATCCGCTGGGCGACAAGGTTCCATATTTTATCAATGTCTTCATCGCCTTTGGCAAAACGAATAATTGCCCGGCCTTCATTGCCGTCAATCCAGGCTTTTTCAACAACGCCCAAGATAGCGCGAAGGCTCCA
Source organism: Bacteroidaceae bacterium (assembly GCA_963659495.1). Classification (GTDB taxonomy): domain Bacteria; phylum Pseudomonadota; class Alphaproteobacteria; order RF32; family CAG-239; genus RUG410. The sequence continues at coordinate 35,825 of CAVKTH010000001.1, forward strand.
GCCATCGTGCATATTCAAAAACGGAGCGGATCCGGAGCTTAAGCGTTCCATGTTGATGGCTTGTTCGCTAACCTCTAATTCCTCGGTGAACTCGCCAAGTTCAAAATTCCATTGAATGGCGCGCGCGCCAGTAGTCCAAACAACCTCAACCGTACGATTTTCAGTGTCAATGCTCTCGGGAGCAATAGACATTGTTCTGGTCATACTGGTCATTTTCGTTTTTTTCTTTTCACTCATAGCGTTTTCCTTGAACTACTAATGTTCTTTTTGAACTTTATGTTTTCATTATAGCGATTTGCTAAACGAAAGTTCAAAAAATATTTTTAACTTTTTTATTTTTTTGTTTCCTCGGGGCTGTTTTCCTGTGTTGGAGCGCCTTTTCCTGCGGTGGGGTCTGTTGTATATACCAAGCCCAAACTTGTAGCTCTTTGTGCATCGCGTGCAATTTGTGTGTCAATTTCGGTTGCGTCGTATCCGCTTTCGGCGATAATTTGCGACCGAGAGGCAAAACCGCAGAGGACTTTTTCCTTGTTAGCGGCAACTTCCTGCTGCGGATTAACATAAGGCCAGCCTGCGGCCTGGAACCGGGCGCGTGTCAAATGTTTCGGATTGTCCAAATATTCGGCGAGGTGGTTGCCGAGGACTTCGTCAAGAGCCCCGCCCAAAACGGCGGCTTTGACAAACTCGCACCAAACACGGCGGACAACCTGCTGTATAAGGCGTTCCTGTTCCTGACGATATTGACGTTGTGTGATATTCAATCCTGCGCGAATGCTTGAAAAATTCGCTTTTGACATATCATTTGAAAATTCTTCATAGGTCAATTTGAGAGATTTGGCCAAAGCGCGGAGGTTCTGAAGCATAAATGGTTCGTAGGAACTTCCGCTGTCAGCCGGCGGATTGAACTTAATATCCTCTCCGGGTGCCAATGTGGTAATTGTTCCGGTAGTTATTTCGGCCACTGCCTCGCCTGGATCCGCGTCCGGGTCATCCGGATCAGAGTTGCACACTCCGTCCGGGTTCGGCGTGGTTACAAATGCCGCCATCATAGCCGCGATTTTCTTCTTGTTGAGTTCTGCCTCGTCGTATTCAAGCATTTCGCGTGCTTTTACGACAGATGAAAATATTTCAGGAATTCCGCGACGCTGCCCGATCCACAGCTGTTGAAAATAGTGGCAAATTTCATCGGCGGATATTTCGATTGTTTCGCAAGTATTATCGCCAACGATAGCCTCGCCGGGGTGGTTTTTATAAATGATGTATGATTTGACAGTGCCATTCTCATCAACAGTTACGCCGCCGATAGTCTTGGTTCCGTCTGCATTCGGGTGATTTTCCTCAATTTTGCATTGATCGGCTTGTAAAAGCTGAAGTTTCAGCGGGATTGTTCCGCTTTTCATAGGGATAAAACGCAAAAACGCTTCGCCAGCCTCCCAGCGTTCACGAACAGCCAAGGAAAGCATGCCGGAAAAATCATTGACACCCTCAATGTCGCATTCGGCGCACCAATCATCCCAAAGCTCGCGCAATCGGTCGCATATAACGCAATCATCGTGGCGCGGCATAACATTGATTCCTGGTCCGACAATATTACTGGCTACCGTTTCATATGCGCCGTTGAGGTATGGGAAATTGCGCGTCAAATCGCGGCTCCGGTTGCGAATTTGCTGTACAGAATAAATGATTGACGTATTCGGACCGGCGGAAGTTGCATACCATGCGCGCAGACGCCCACGACCAGTGGCTGAGAATGTCGGCTCTGGCGAAAAAGCTCTTTTTAGACGTTTAAAAAAATTTTTCATGATAAGCCTCTTTTAGAAACTGTTTTAATAACGCGGGTTTTCTTTAGTCCGAGCTCTGCATCAATGGCATTGATAGCCTCTTTGATGTCGGACAAACTGCGAAATGTTACGGTTTTGCCGTTATGGCTAATAGATGCCGTACCGCTGGTGTAGGCGTTGAAGAGCTTTTTGCGCCGCTCCTTCAGATCGGCGATTTCCTCAGGGGTGAGATCTGGATTTGCCATGGTTCCTCTCTGGTTGTTTTTCTTAAAGATAACTTTTTTAAACTATTTTAGTCATTTTGAACTCAAATGTGCAAAAAATATTTTTTCTTTATTGACTTTTGAAGTTTTTATCATTACCATAAAGTCAATTCATACGCTGACTTTTAGGCGCTATGAACTTATGGCGGAGTGGAGCAGTAGCAGCTCGCTTGGCTCATACCCAAGAGGACGGTGGTGCAAGTCCATCCTCCGCAACCAAAAAGACGAAATCAGCGTCCTATCCGTCTTTTCAAAAAAATTTGACAACGCTGCGTTTTTTATGAATGAAAAGGAGTTTTTGAACGTGATCAAAAAACCTTAGTTTTATCGGATTGTAGTTCAGTCTGTCAGAACGCTTGCTTTGGGGGCAAGATGCCGTTGGTTCAAATCCAGCCAATCCGACCAAACCACCAGCATTCGACGATTTATCGTTGTTTGGACTGCGGTTGCCGGGGACTTATGAGGTGGAACAGGCTATAAAGAGGAACCTCACGCTCTTTTTTTGTATTTTCCGCGTTAGTGAAACGGGCAGGCTCAGCTTGGCGATAGGTTTCGTATGAAATACTAAAGGGTTCAACTCCCTTCTGTCCCTGCCTTTTATCGGATCGTAGCTCAGTTGGTAGAGCGTTCTGTGCACAGATTAAACCTTGTGTTTATGTCGCGGGTTCGAGTCCAGCCGGTCCGGTCTATAACCTCATGTAGAAAAGCCGACCGAACCGGTGTACAACGGCTAAGAAGGCAAAAATCCTCTGAGTGGTTGCAAACATTCAGAGGATTTTTTTATAAAAGCGCTTTCTTGTATGATTCTCCTGGCAGGAGGCGACTGGGACGACTCTTCGCTTTGCGGTTCCCGTTGCCGGCATGCGGGTAATTGGCTTTCGGATACGTATATCAATCCTGGCGCGCGCGGGCGGAGCCCTTCCAGAGCTTTTGTTGCACAAAAGAAAAGGTGCCGAATTCGACACCTTTGGATTAAATACCTGATGCTTGAAGCTGTTTCTGCAGAATTGGCAAATACTCTGCATAAGCGCGCGTCTTTTCCAGTTCGGCCTCTATTCGGTCAAAACTGGCGGCGTATTGATTATAGTTGTGGATTACCAAAATCATGGATGTGGTCATAAGGAAAGCAATCACGAATGATTTCAAAAAATCTTTCATTGTCGTTTCTCCTCTATGCGTGTACACGAGGTTTGCGAGTTTTGAATAGAAACTTTTGGAGTTCGCGAAATCCGTCTGTTGACAAATCCATTCGCTTAAAAACCGAGACGACCTTTGATTTACTCAAGCCATTGAAATCATCAATTTTACATGATAACTCTGGATCTCCGTTGTCGCGTTGCAACAAAATCTTTCCGGCGGTTGTTTCAATACACCGATACATTTCCGTCTTGCCGTCCATTTTATGGAAAGCGTAAACGCCGGATCCGGAGTATTCGTCAACGCTGACCGCAATAGCCAATTCTCCAACCTCAAAAGTCTTGCCCAACTGCGCCCCTGTGATGGGAATGAGTTCGCAATTTTTAATATTCGGGGCAAAGCTATGTAGAATTTGAGCTTTGTTTTGGCTTGCAACCTGGCGATAATGCTCACGAACTTTGGCTAATCCACGAGTGCGGTATGCCATGTAAACATCAATCAGCTCTTTCCGGACTTGCGCTGCTTTGGCTGTTCTTGAAAACATACAAAGGAGAAGTGCTTGAGCCTCGTTGAGGTAGTATGCGGACATCGGACGCATCATACAACCAACTTTCTCGTTCGCCCTTTGTAAGGGCGCACTGCCAAAAGACAGTATTTCAGACAGATTTGATTGAATTGTTTCTCTAATTTTGCGAGGACGTTCCAAGCCTAGGCGTTCGCCGAGAACAATATCTTTGATACGCGGTTCGTCTTCAATAACCTGCAGGTCGTTAATGGTTAAATGAGAGTTGCTTTGTGTTTTAATTAAATTTGTGTTTGTCATATTCTGAACTTTCTTTAGATAAGCCACACAAATTTGAGAGGTGGCGGACTCACTAAAAGCCAGTTCAGAGGCTTTGACCGCTATTCAATATATTCACGGTTCTCATCCGCCATATAGGCATAAAAAAATCGCCTTATCTATCGGGGGCGGAAGACCGCTGAACTTGTTTTTAGGTCTTCACTATATCCCGATAAATCTTAAAAATCAATTAAAAAATTATTTTTTCTTTTGTTTTTTGACTGGTCTTACTTCTGTACTGCCAAAAGCGTCATATCCGGCCAGATGGTTGACAAACTCCGGCACCTCAATAATTTCGCCGTTCATATCATAGATGTCTTGGATGTTTTCACTGTTGAAAGTGCGGGTTGCTTTTCTCAGCAAACAATAGCCTTGAAAATAAAAGCGCGTTTTGCTGTCCTTTGTCATTTTGTGAATGATTACCGTCCGCTCGGTATATTTACCGTCAGCCCTCACATAGTTGAAGTTTATCGGCACGCCCTCGGAAGATTCCCAGATGGCGACACCGTAGCCCGGCAAATCAAAGTCGTCGTCTTCGGTAGGCTTTTCGCCATGCACTTTGCGCTTTGGTTTGGGCATACTCTCAAAATGGGCGACAATATCCTTTTCCTTTTTGTTGGTATTGATTGTTTCTTTTATTTTTTCCCAAATAAGCTGTATTAAAGCCAGAATTAGCCCAATAAACGTGGCTAGCAAAACAAATGTAATAAAAATAACCAAGAGAGGTATTTTGCCATTATCCGAAAGCATTCCAACGAGCATTAAAAAAGCAGATACACCGACGCCCCTCTTTAACCCCCATTTAAGAGCGGCAAGAGCTTTTTGGTTTTGCTCTTTTCTCGCGCGTTGTTCTTGCTCTTTGAGTTCTCGTTGTTTGGCTATGTTCTTTTTTTTAGGACATGATGCGCCTACAAAAAGAGGTATAACAATCATTATAGCGAATGCGCCCCATAGACCGACAACATCGTTCCACCATAAAATTCCGCCAAGCAACACACCGAGCGTTACACCAGGGGTATCATTTGTATTTTTTGCCATATTACACCTACCTTTGTCTTTTGAGTATAGTCGGTATTTTTGCAAATTGCAATAAAAAAGTTCATTTTTAACGATTTTTTATACTTTTTTGAACTTTTACCCAAAGCGTCCTACAACCCGGCGGCGTTTTTTCGGGCGCAAAATCTTAGGTTTCGGTATCTCTTGGACGTCAACAGTCGGATCTTTGTTTATCATTTCACGGATAGTTTCGGCATACTCCTGACGAGCGAGCATTTTTTCCCACCGACGGCGTAAATTTAAGCCTGACAATTTCAGCCCCTCCAACGCAGCCAACGCATAGCCGAATATATCCAATGCCTCATTACGCTTGCGTCCGGGGCGGAGCGCATAATATCTTATTTTGCGGCCTTTGATATATGAGGTTTTTGCCTCTTCAGCCGTTAACTGTTTGAAGTGGTTGTCATCGTACTCCATGTTAAAATGGCAATAGCCTGCCATTTGTGGATCATCAATTTTGAGCCGTGAATAGATAAGATCTTTGACGGTATCAACACCCACAAGGAAAAATTCAAGATTTAGTTTTTTAATCTTTCCGGGAGCTCTTTTGAGAATCGGCCGCCCCTCTCCGGGCATACCTTTAATTGCCCAGATGCGTCGGTTCCATCGTTCCTGACAGAATTTGCCGACCTGCTGTGTTAAATAGCCGCTGTCGATACAGCAGGCTGATATCATCATTTCACCGGTTAGGTCGTGGGGAATTGGCGTTTGTAAAAGCTCATCCAAATCTTCCCATATTCTACTGGCTGCGGGGTCGCCTAGCAACACCTTTTTACCGAGACCGTAACTTTGATGATTTGCTGTCCAACCGATGCGCTCCACCTCAAGGCGATCATCTTGAACATCAACGCCGGCAGTGATGACAACGACTTCCGGCGGTGCACTGGTGTAGGTTTCACGCCGCGCCAATAGTTTGTCGTCTTCCACTCGTTCGCCTTTATCCTCCCATACTTCGCCGAGTGAGGTATTGATAAATGTTTTCAGAGCCTCCGGATCATCTTTAGCCTCAAGGAAGTTTTGAACTATTTCCTCCAGTTTTACCCATGGTGAATAACCCTCCCACAAACAGAAACCGGCGTGTCCATGAAACGGCTTTGTTGCCTCCCAATGTCCGAGACTGATAGCGTGCCAGCGCTCCACGTCATTCCACAAAGAACCGCAGTGCGGGCAAACATAGGCGGCAGTTTTGGCGCTTTCCTCTGTCGTTTCTTTTTTATCCCATTTGACATTTGCCCATTCAAGGCGCTGGCTCTTGCCACAGTGTGGACACGGTACCATAAAATAGCGCATATCCGATTGCCTGAACGAATGGTCAATCTTACTCATTCCGGCGATGGTTGGTGTGCTGCACTTTACGACTTTACGATTCCAGAAAGTTGTTGTTCGCTTGATGGCCAGTTTTACAGGGTCGCCTTCTTTGCCGGCGGATAGCGGGTAGCGATCAATTTCGTCCAGCAGGACAATGCGAATTGGACGACTGGCCAGACTTGCGGCAGAGTTTGCACCGGCCATAGTAATGTGGCCACCCGGGAATGATTTATGCAATACTGTGTTTCCGCTGTCTTTACTGTCGGAAACCTTGCCCTGTAGGCACGGTGTATCGCGGAGCATTGGCGCCAGACGGTCCATTGACCAACTCTTGGCCACATCAAGGTTTGGCTGGAGTAGCAGAATCGGGCATGGGTCTTTATCGATGTAATAGCCCACCGCGTTGTTGATCATCTCAGTTTTGCCAACCTGGGAACTTGCAACGATTGTTACTTCATTGCAGTTGATGTCGCTGATAGCGTCCATAATTCCACGCTGATATTCAGCTCGACTGGTGTTCCAATCGCCAGGTTCGGCTGAACTTTCGGAGCTGAGCTTGCGGTTAGCATCTGCCCACTCTGAGATTGTTTGACGCGGTGGCAACTCCAAACCCTTGAGGAAACCTTCACAAAAGGTTTTAATTCCCTCCAAGATCAGCCATTCGTCTGAGTATCTCTCGACTGCATCTGTTGCACTCATTCCTTATTAACCTCTCGTTTTTCTTTACATTGCTTTCCGCAGAAACCCTGGCGGCCAATTTTGACGGCAACCCGTTGAGCTTGTCGCGGAGCAGACGCCCAAGGTTGAACGCTCGGCGTCCGTTTTCATCTTTATCCAAGATAACACCTTGCTTGGTTTCCAGCTCTATTTTCTTGAGCTTGCCCTCGTAGTCTGCCTTGTCCAGTTCGTCGTCATCCGGAAGTTCAGGGACGATGAAGTCTTCCGGGGCGAATTCAGGCGTTGATAATTTCAACGATGGCCGCTTGGATTTCCTTGATGACACTCTCCATTTCCTCCTGCAGAATTATAAAATTTTCCTTTTGGTCCGTTACGACCGTAACCTTTGGCGCCAACCGGTTCGGCACCGCTTTGAGTTTTTCACGCAGGATCCTTGCTACACCGAAAGAGGCTTTTTCAATTCCCTCTTTATGAACAATGGTTCCCATCTTTTCTTCAAACTCAACTTTGCGCAGACGCGCGGCGTAGCTTTCTTTGACTGCGCGGCTTTTCTGGTACTGCATTGTGGTGCTGGATTGACCACCATCTGGTTCGGCGACCGGAGTTCCACCTTGGCGTATGGACATACCGACTGATGTCTTGGTTCGCCCGTCTGCTCGCGGCATTGTTGCTGCCGGGTTATTTGCCGGGTCTGCGTTCGCGGCAATTTTGGATAGTGACGCCTCAACCTCCACCATTTCGCGGCCACCCTCTTTGGTTAGAACTATCAGCCCTTTTTTGATGAGGCTTGAGACGTATTGGTGCGAACGGTCTATTTTTCGCGCAAAATCACTTTTACTCAATACCGACATATGGACGCTCCTCTATATCGTCAAAATATGCACCATCGCTTTCGCGTCTGGCTTTTCCGCCAAATAAATCTTGCCACCGCTTGATTGCTACATCGCAATATTGCGGATCTATCTCCATAACGCGCGCTTTCCTGCTCATATTCTCAGCCGCTATCATGGTTGAACCGGATCCGGAGAAAAGGTCAAGGACGATTTCGCCACGGTTGGAACTGTTAATCATTGCTTTTTGCGCCAGTTCTACCGGCTTTTGGGTCGGGTGAACATATGTTGACGCAGCGTCGCGCTTGATTGTCCAAATCTCGGCGCCGGCTTTTAGTGCCTTGATAACCTCAAGCAGCTTTTCTCTTGGCCAATCTCCGAAGTCCTGGTCCGATGTTTCCCATAGCGTTTTTTGGGCGCGGTCGCCAAACCAACGACAATTTTCGCCATTGTGGCAACCGTAAAAGCAAGGTTCATATGCCCAGTGGTAGTCAGAATGCCCGAGCACCATTCCTTTGTTCCAAATGATTGATTGTTTGGTTTTAAGCTCTACGCCTTTGAGCGCAGTTTCAAAATTGATATGGTTGGCTGTGGCATACCAAATGTAAAACGCGCGATTCTTCCTTAAATATCGCTTGATGTTCTTAAAAGCCTCAAGCAGAAACAAAAACAGCTGATCTCCGCGCAAATTGTCATTTTGGATTATTTGCCATTCCCGACCATTTGGATTGTTGGTGCCTTTATAGCTTACACCATATGGTGGATCCGTGAACACGAGGTCGGCAAGTGCGCCATTCATCAGGGTGTCAACATCATCAGGGTTGGTGCTGTCGCCGCACATAATGCGGTGTTGACCGCAAATCCATACTTCTCCGGCTCGGCTCCGGACAGTTTCAGACACCGGCGGTGCGTTGTCCAGTTTTTCAACTTCCAAGGTTTTAGGGCTTTCCTCCAGCTCGTCCAGCGTTTCGTTGAGCTCGTCAACGGTCCAACCGGTTTCCTCGATATCGGCGCCGAGTTCAATGAGCCTATCCATTTGCGCTTGGAGGTTTTCCCAATTCCACTCTGCCATCTCTGCGGACTTATTGTCAAAAATTTGATACTGGATCCGTTCGGCCTCCGTGAGATTATGCAAAATGATGACCGGTACTTTTTCAATTCCCAGTCGGAGTGCTGCGAGCCGTCGCCCATGACCGGCGACAATTGTCATGTCGTCATCAACTAAAATCGGATTTGTCCACCGCTTTTGCATTGATTGCGCAATTTTTTCAATTTGTTCTTCGGGATGGTTTTTAGTGTTAAGTGGATCCGGCACCAATCGGCTGAGTTCTATGAGTTCCAGCTTCATTGATTTTAATTTTTCAACGATGTCATTTTGATTTTTCTCGGTCATTTTCGCAACTCGTTTTTTATTTTTCAAACATAGAGATAAGCCGCGCCTCGCGCTGACCCGCGGCTTGTAGGGTTTAGGAAGAACCTATGCGGCTCTATATGTCTGAAGTGGTTAATCATTTTGCTGTTTCCAGTGCTCTATCCATTGCCAGATTGAAGAAGTGATCCATATATCTTTGTGTTCGGCTCTCAACGATGCGCTGCATGTTGAACTTCGGATTGATTGTCTGTTTGCGGCGGCGGAGGAACAAAGGCTTTATGTTTCCTCTTTTTCCTGTGCGTTGGAATATAAGGGTACCCTTTTTCGTATTCCGAACAAAAACGCCTTTTTGGCTGAGCGCCTTTTTCGGTCCGTAATTCCTCTTGCGCCCCCGCAACGGTATCCATAAGTATTTACTTGTCTTCGGCTTTCTTATGGTGTTGGTAATGTCAATTTGTTCTGCTATACCCCAGTGTTGGTTTCCAAGTGTGGCATACATCTTTGCAATGCCGTGATGCTTGTCGGCCGGGAGTGTTGCATAGGAACTTCCAGGGGAAGGTTGACCCCCGATTCTAGCTGTGCGGTGAGTTCTGGAGAATGGTGTTAAGGTGTGGAACTTTTGGGAGGATTGTTTGGCTAAATAATCACCACAGGCGCCGGATGTCTTTGTCAAAGCCATAGCGCAGGCAAATGGTATTTGTTCTTGAGCCATGTCGTCAAGGTAATATTTCAAATCTTTGATGTCTACTGTTGTAGTCATGTATCCTCTCTTTCTTTCATAATAGTCATTTTGAACTGTAAAAGTCAAAAACTTTATTTTTTCATACTTTTTCTTTTTACCGTTTTTACCGTTTTGAGGTCAAATTCTGGTTAAGCCTATAAAGAAGTCAAAAGATATATTGAAAAAACTATAAATATAAGTAAAATTAGTAAAAACAGTAAAATTTTGTAAAATCAAAAACTTACTCTATTTTATTTTCGCTTTTAATGCTTATTTTTAACGGATAATTTCAAAAAATTGGTAAAATTGGTAAAATCGGTAAAAGCCAAAAATAAAAGTAGTTCAAATTTGACGCAAAAATGACTTATTTTTTTACCAAATCTAAGCTAATATTTGTTGTTTGTTGGGCTATTTATTCGTTTCAAACGGTAAAAAAAAAGCCCCGGATATTACTCCGGGGTTTCGTTTCTTAGGTCGTCCTTTGGTTTGGTCAATCAGACATGACTTCTTTGTCGTTGACAAATTCATGTGTTACACCAAGAATGCCGACACGCTTAAGCTCAAAATCTACCAGTTGGCGACTGCCATAAAGGTCATTTGTTGCCTCAAAGCAGGAATTATTCGGATGGGTTTTCTTGATGCCGAAGTCGATTTCGCGGTTGATGACATAAAGCCGCGGATCCCATTTGAATTTAACAATGTCATCAACTTGAAACCCTGCAGAGTTGGGAATTTCAACCAGTCTATTGCCCTCAATGCGGTGGGTAATGCCGATTTTGCCGATAATTTTGCAGTCAGCGAATGCAGCTATATTCCTTTCACGTGTTGCCAATGCCTCATAAGCATCATTCGGAGCAGGCTTGTGATTGTGGCAATAGAGGGTGGTGGCAAAGTTATGTACGCCGGTTCTCTCTTCAATCACGAAAAAGCAACGGTCGCGCTCCAATACCTGCCCAATGCGGACGTCGTTAATTTCAACAAGTTTCATCACTTCTCACTTTCACGGGAGACTTTAATTTTTCCCTTCAACTCTTTGATATATTGTTTCTGATCGGTAATTGAGCCGCGAAGCTGTATCCGGCGTTTAAGAGTACTTCCATATTTGAAACGATGCTTAATAAGATAATATTCATTTGTCAGCTCATCCAGCGTTTTGATGGCTCTGGTTAGTTCTTCTTCGGGGGTTTCAATACTATGCATTTCTTAATTCCTTTTTTGCTATGACTACTGAACAGGTGGCGCAACCTTGGTCAAATCCTTCGCCGCCGTTAAGCGGACAATCTTGCTCATGTTGGCATGCCGGTCCATAGGCGATAATGGCCTTGAGAGCGGTTTCAAGTTTAATTTCACGGTCTGTTTTATATCCTGCTTTGCCGCAGTCTATATTGTTAAGTCCGCAAGTAGGGCAGATAAAGTTACTCATTCCGTTTCTCCTTAATAAAAATATCCATCAACCCGATCGCAAACAAACTCCAAGGTCTTACCGAACGGGTAGCTAAGGCGCTCATTCCAAGAAAACGGGAGAGCAAGTAAAATGATAGCCAAGCCTAACAACGCCCAAAAAGCCAGGCCTGTGAGAACGACAAATGCCCGGACAAAAGCGCTATATTTTTCAAAATAAATCATTGTTTTTCCTTTCCTATTCAAAGATTGTCCTAAACATAAAAATAATAAGATGCACTACGCACACTCCACAGCAGATGGCTATCATGGCGACAAAGCGCATTTGCATTTTTCTCCGGTAGGCAGCATATTCTTTTTGCAGACGGACATAACGCTTTAAGGCGTCAAAATATGAAGTACCGTAATCTATCATTGTTTTCTCCTTCCTTAGAATAAAAGCAATTGCCGCTGTTTTTCTTCCAACCGCTGACAAGATTTCGCCCAATATTCTGGATCCTTTTCAATACAGATAAAATTCAAGCCAAGTTTATATGCTGCAACGGCGGTGGTACCTGAACCGGAAAAGGGGTCAAGGATTATGTCGTTAGGTTTTGCGAAATCCCGCAAAATCTCCTGGAAGAGGAGCAAAGGCTTTTGCGTTGGATGTATTCTTTTGCCTTTTTCAGCTTTCCCAGCGATAAAGCCCATATTCACATGAGTATATTTTTTGACTGTGCAGTTGAAACTTGTCCATGCCAACTCACAATCTGAAAACGGATTTTTAAGATCGTATTGCCCGATTTTATCCCAAACCAGCCATGCCTTTGTCGGTTTCAGGTATTCGGTGAAGTAGTTTCCGCCGAATATGATTTGATTTTTTGAAACCCGCATGATTTCGTCAAAGATTTCCTTTTCTGGGATTTTATCATCCCAATCAAAACTTCCGCGTTTACTCTTTCTTTCCTGCAAACCGTATTCCGATGTGAATTTATTGCCTATACCATACGGCGGGTCGGTCAGAACCAGATCAACGCTTTTGTTCGGCATCTGGCGCAGAATATCAAGGCAATCGGCATTGATGATCTTGTTAAGCTCCACGGGCTACCTCTCAATTACTCGGAACGGAGTTTTGCCCTCCGGATCGCAAAGTTTAATGATGTTGTTAATAAATTTGACCACATCATTGGTATAGTTTCTCATTTTGCAATCTGAGGAGGAAATTTGATATTTGAACTCTCCGTCTTTGGTGTGATTTAATATGGTGGCAGTGTATCCTCCACAAACCCGGTCAAAATTTCGCATTGCGGCGCAATCGTCAGCGTCAAGAGCATGTCCATAAAATGGGCGTTTAACCGGCAAGGCGGTCGGTGCCGGTTTGTTTACCTTGTCTATTTGGAGTTTTTTTTGACCGCCTGATTGCTCTTGTTTCTTTTTAGCGTTTTCCATGACATTATGATGATTTTGGCGGAAATCTTTCTCAAAAACATAGTGTGTTTGAGATCCGTATTGTATTGTTGCCGGAGGAAGCGGCTCCTGGTCCACTTCTTTGGGTGTTGATTTAATCGGCTGTGGCTTACCACGTTTTCTCATGGGTGGGGTGCTGAGCGCTTGTTCTGGTGTCATGCCTTTGGCGATGCGCTGGTAGTAAGTTGGCAGGCTGATGCCTATGGCTTTACATTTTTGGGCGATAGACTGTGACATTTGTTTCTCCTTTAGTTTAACAATTTTGCGGTTGGGATAGTGTCTTTTTTGAACATAATGGCGACAATGTGGCTTTTGGCTATGTGGTAGACTTCGGTCGTTCCTGTAATAACAATTCGGCTGCAACTTGGCTGTCGTAGGATTTTATGAGTTCTTGCGCCTGTTCTTCGCTGACCTCGTGTTCAATGAATTGGTTACCGGACAAATAAATATTGATTCTCATTACCACCCTCTATTGAAATCATTCCAGGTTTGCTCTCTTGCCAAACGGATGCCGACGTATGCTTTTTCTCCACGAGGTGTGCTGCCTTTGGTGATGTGCCGTTCGTAAAGCCGGCGACCGAACTTGTTCTTACTGTACGGACCGTGTCCGGCCTCTTGACACCATTTTTTGTAATCCTCATAAAGTTCTTTACATGAGATTGTGGCTCCCACCGATTTTATGGTGTTCTCTTCCAGATATGTGCCAAGCACATCCATCTCTGAGCGGTATTCTCGCGTGGCGTCCAGGACAATGTCTGGAGGATTGAGACCTTGTTTTTGCCAATCAAGGCAACCTCTGACTGCCCAGGCAAGAATCCCCGGAAGTTCATTTTTGAGCTTGGCCATCAGCATTTTGTCTTTGAACGGTCCATTTACCGGCGCATCTGGGTCGTTTTTATCAAAAAACTGCGCGGCGAGCGGTATCAACATCAATCGGCGCCAAATTCCATCATCGGTGCCGCGAATTTCCGGCTTATGGTTGGTGGCCAGCCACAATTTGAATTGTGGGCTGAACTGGAACGGATTTTGGTGCAGGTTGCGCGCAGTAATAAGACTGTCGCCTGTAGCTTCTTTAATCAGGCTTTCATCAAGCGCTCGGTCGCTCTTGGTTTCTGACGCTGTAACAAAACGCGCAGAGCGGAGCATTGCCAGGAAAGGGTTGGCGTCGGTAACCTTGCCGGTTTCCATAAACGCGTCGGCTTTGGTTTTCACGGAGTAGTTTGCCATTAAGGCTTGGAGTGTGTCTAAAAAAGTTGATTTTCCGTTTGAACCGTTACCATGCATTACAAACATACATTGTTCACGCGTATCACCCGACAGGCTGTATCCGACGGCACGTTGGATAAACGCGATAAGATCATCATTATCAAGGAATATATCTTTGAGAAACTTTCTCCATGCCGGACATTTGGCTTTCGGGTCATACTCTACCGGCGACTGTTTGGTGCAATAAAAGTCTGCGGAATGTTTCAATAGCTTGCCTGATGTTAAATCAATTACGCCATTGACGCAGTTGAACATTAGGCGATCGCGGTCAAGTCGTTCAATATCCACAGCCAAATCAGGTTGAGCCAGCTTGATGGCATAATTGATCCGGCCGCCTTCTTGGCTCTTTCGGCACCAATTGCGGAGCCCTGTTTTCATGTGTTCTTCAACATAGTCGCATTCGCGTTCAATATCGAGGGCTGTACGCTTGGCCATGTTGATGACACGGAGATCTGCGTGCCTGTTATCCCAAACGCCTTTTGAATAAATAATCCAGCCCATTCCTGGCGCATATTTAACAATGTTGCCCCATCTGGCGACGATGCGTTGTGAATTGCCGGTATCTGTGCGCGGTTTTCTTGCTAAAAGTGAAAAGATGGCGTCTTCAGGATCTGGGAACTCTGGTGCGCTCTCATAATAATCAGCTGGTGGCGGTGGTGTTTCTTCAAAACGTCCATCTCTGACCGGCTGAGCGGCGTTGACCATTGCGCGAACAGCGTCAATTCCTCTCTCCTGCAGAAGTTGGTTGCTGTCTTTAATTCCGAGCGGAGGTCTGGCGCACATTAAATTTTTGAAGCCTTTATCTAAAAAGGAGACAAGCGTGCGATTCATGGTTTCGTCAGGTTTGGAGCCTTCCTCGTCATTATCCCGCACCACAATGACTGTGCGACCGTCCGGTTCTTCTATTTTGCTAAAAAAGTTTAACCCGAGTGTGCACCATACTTCCATATGTGTGGCTTGAGCAAGCGTGAGACCGTCTTCCGGTCCCTCTGTCAAAAGTATAGGACCGTTTGGATCTCCTTTAATCTTCAGAGGATTTCCCGATGGGAACCCATTTGTGCGCTTTTTAACGTTAAAATTTGCTTTTTTACCGGAGGCATCAAGATAAATGCTTTGAATGGCTTTGACGATACCATTGTCATCTCTGGCGATGCAACATAAACTTCCGCCGGAGCCGCCTTTATTCGGCCGCCACTTAAATTGTGAAGACGGAGCACCGGTAATGCCGCGGCTCTTAAGGTATGCTTGCGCCGGGGTGCCTCGCAAATCGACCAACTCAGCCAGTATGGAGTCAAGTTTTTTTTGTTTTTCTTCATTTTCAGCCTCTGCATCTAGGTTCTGCTCTCCTGGTTGGCGGATTGGTTGCGTGAATTTTTCCGCGTTGATGTCGCCCCCGGGCAGGTTGAAGATGCCGGCAAGGCGTCTAGCAGCTGATACGCGGTCGGTGCGGAAGACGGCAGCACAAATCCCGATAGGGTCGCCGACACTTTCATCGGATGAAAAATCCGAGCCTTTGCCGGTCTTCAAGTTAATCAGCAGGCTTTTCCCTGCGCGTCCATCCCAATCGCCGCACTGATATTCATTTCCGATACGCTTTCCATTCGGCAACCACTCTCGGAGTAAACTCTCAAGGTTGGCCAGGGCGATGGCGTTGACCTCGTCAAAATCTACCATTTCCGCCATTTTTGAACCTCAATTCATCTAATATTTGCTGTTCTGCCGTTTCCGGATCTTTGACAACGATATAAATGCCGCCCATATCCTGGATCATTTTGGCAAAAAGTTTTTGCTGGTCTGTTTGTTTATATTTTCCGTATTTTGTTTCAATGTATAATACGGTACCGTTCGGGGCGATGACGCCAGCAATATCCCCCGAACCTTTAAGCCCGAAGTTGACAGGATGGGCACGCCGAATTAAGATGTCATCGTTCTCGACTATAATTGTGCGACCCATACTGTCAATGACCCTAGAGCCTTTTTTTAAGGAGACGCGAACGCCGTTCCAAGCCTGACCTGTATTGTTTCTCCAAATCTTGAGCCATGGCTTGGCGCCGAGCTTAAGCATCACTTTCTTTAGGGTTTCGGTTTCTGCCATGGTGTTATTCTCCGCGCAAAAGTTCTCTCAGGTCATTGACCGCTATGCTTGGCAGGTTGTTGTCGATAATGACACGCGCAAACACCTTGTAATTGACTGCTTTTTTGAAGTCGCTCTGCGTCAGCATCCGACTGTTGGCCGTTCCCACTTCGTTAGCTTGGATCTTGCCTTCCAGAGTTTCAATGCAGTAATGCAATTTGACTATACCTCTAATATCTTTAATGCCATAGATGCCGGCGCCTGAATAAAAATCCATAGGATAAGCGGCAAAATAATCATCTTTTTTCAAGGCCATTTGGGGTATATCTTGATATACTTTTTCAATTATGATGTTTTTGGTCATTTTCTTTTTCCTTTCAACATTAAATGTCCAATGCTTTTCGGTAGGTGTCGGTCAGGAGTTCCTGCTCGTCACGGTCCGACGCGTTCATTTTACGCAGTTTTATCATTACACGCATAATTTTGACGTCAAAACCGGCTGATTTGGCCTCGGCAAATACATCACGTATATCGGAGGCTATTGAGGCTTTTTCTGCCTCTAAG
>CAVKTH010000001.1:52572-107533 GCA_963659495.1 Bacteroidaceae bacterium
GCCTCTAAGTGCTCAACGCGTTCAATCAGTGATCTCAAACGGTCTACGGCGATGCCGCCTACTTCAATATTGTTGTCCTTGTTCATTTTTATTCCTTTCAAATCAATGTTTTAATTAAGATGTCAAAAGCGTCTTCCGGTCTGACATCAGTTTTACCGGCTTTCAGCATGCGGCCATATCTCTTGTATGCATTGACCAGGTCGTTGTCGTCGAGCTGGATGGCCTCTGCCAGATTTTTCAAAGATTGGCGCCACTCATCTTTGTCGCCTGCCTCAAACATCTGCCGAGCTTTGTTTTGTTCTTTGTGTTGGTGTAATCCATAATATTCTCCCGCTGTTATGTTCATGAAAGCGTCGCACCAGGCCTGTTTTATTATAGCGACAACAAGGTTCTCTTCGGCTGTCGGCATCAAAAAACGGGTTGGCAAATGGGTGCGATGTTTGTTCATTTTCTATACCTACGCTCCTCTTTTGCTTTCCGTCCGTTTAATACATATCTTGCCCAGGCCTCTGCTCGGACGCCGTATCCGCGTTTGCGTCCAAGCTCTATGAGTTCTTCAAGCGTGGTTGCTCGCCCTTGCTCGTGTTTTTCTTGGCGTTTTTGAAATTCCACCAGCTCGCCTTCAACTTCCTCAATTTCAGCTCTGGTTTTGGTTGCTACTGCGCCGCAAACCGGGCAGACGCTTGCTGTTGCAGGATATACCGCGTAACATTGCAGGCATTGCCGGCAGGCGCAGCCGCCACCGGAGCCGGCTCTGGTGCGGTGCATTCGCCCGTCAAGTGTCCATTCGTGGTCATCCTCAGGTAGACCGTGAGTGGTGCAGTTGCCTACATGATCAAGTATTATGCTTTCGGTTTTACCAGGATACGGGCGTAGCGCGCGACCGACCTGTTGAAGATAAAGTCCGAGTGATTTGGTTTTTCGTAAAAGAATAGCCGCGCCGACGACAGGAATATCCGTTCCCTCGGATACAATTTCGCAGCTGGTTAGAACATCGAGTCTGCCGTTTCCTAAATCATTGATGACGCGGTTGCGTACATAGTCATCCATCTTGCCGTCAATACTGGCGGCTCGGTATCCGGCCGCATTGAAATTGTCGGCTACATACTGGGCATATTCAATTGTCGGGCAAAAAGCGATTGCCGGAACTCCGTCGCAATATCTTCGATAGTGTGTGATAACGTTGCCAATGATGCGTGGTTTTTTTAATTTTTCTTGCTGCTGGCGCTTGTCAAAGTCGCCGGCTCTGGTTTTGAGATCACTAAAGTCTGCCTCAATCGGCGGACAGTAAACGCGCGGCTTTGTCAAATATCCTCGGTCAATCAGGCTTTGTACTGACGGTCCCATGACCAGCTTGTCAAAGATACCTCCGCAATGAATGCCAAGACCTTGCCCGTCCAGTCGTTCTGGCGTGGCAGAAACACCCAAGATAAATGCTCCAGGATAGCTTTTTACTATTTTGAGCCAGGTACCGGCGACACCGTGATGTGCCTCATCAATTAGGATAAATGCAAACCTCGGCAGATCTGCCATGCGGTTGATTAAAGTTTGAACTGTTGCGATATAGATAAAGCTCTCGTCGCGAAACCAACTTTTTTGAAATTCATCAATTTGCACTCTGATGGCGTTTTGAACAACTTTATGAGGAGCGACGATGGAGTGTGGAATGCCGAACCTTGCTAATGCTTTGGCTGTTTGAACTACTAGCTCTTGTTTATGGACCAGGAACACCGTTGGGGTTCGTCGGGCGTGCAGGTTGGCACAAATTTCGGATAGAATAACTGTCTTTCCGGCTCCGGTTGGTGCTGTCAGGAATGGAGCCTTAAACCCGTGTCGATATGCATCTCTGATATCTTCGACGGCTTTTTCCTGATAATCTCGTAGCACAATGTTACTCATATATACTCCTGTCTTTTTCTATCCTGTCTTTTTTTTATTGGGTGCGGCGACAGGATTCTTTATTTGTTTCAGGCGTTGATCTGACGCCTTACCGCACCCTTGTAAAAAACAATAAAAGTTTTTTTTGACTTTTGCAAGCACTTTTTTGAACGAAATGAACTTTTTTTTGAACGATATTAAACTTTTCTCGTTTTTTCCGAACGTTACGGCGGATAAAATAGTTTGTTTTTTTGTGTTTTTTGACGCTCGGAGTTCTTTTTTGTTGAAAATTACACTTTTTTGAACTATTATCGAATCAGTATGAAAGGAGCTTTTTAATGAATACGACAACAAAAAAAGTAACGACGCCATTGGGCAAGCGTTTGGATGCCTTACTCAAAGCGTCCAATTTTAAGACAATCAAAGAGTTTGAAGAAAAAGCCGGAGTTCGTCCTGATTGCATTCGTCGTCTGATTGGCGGCTACAAAAGAAAACTGTCGTTTGAAGAGATACAAAAGGTGGCGGCTGCTCTTAAAATGTCGCCTGCCGAATTGTGCGCAAGCTCTGATGGAGAAGGCATTTCAACGACAAATCTTGTTCCCGATGCAAAAGAGCCTTGTTGGCACCAGGTGCGTTCCGACGAGATGACGCCGATTTTGCGCCCCGGAGAATTTGTGCTTGTCGATTCGGCTGTTAAATCCGTTTCCGAATCGGGTATTTATTTGATAAATACTCCAACAACCCAGGTTTTCCGCCGTATCTCGGTCAACCCTATGACCGGCAACCTCCATGTTGATGTGGATAACAAGTCTTATGCTTATGCCGAAGAGGTTTCGGCAGATAAAATCCAAGTTGATGGACGTGTAGTCGGAGTATTCCAGCGAATCTAACTTATTAAAAACCCCGTTAAAAATCGCTAAAATTTGCCGTTTTTAGATTTTTTTTCTAAAAGCGGCTTTTTTTTCTTGATTTTCTTTTCATACTGTCTTAAAGTTCGTTTTGAACGATAAAAGTTCATTTCATACTTTTTATAAAAGACGGGGTTTATTATATGCCAACAATTATAAGGTGTTCATCGCTTTCTCATTATACGGATTGTCCGCGCAGAGCTGCTGCCAAGATGTTTTTTGAGGAAATCTCTCAGGAATACGATTTTGACTTAACGCCAACGAACACGTCCGCCGGCGCTGCTGTCGGCACTGCAATGCATAACGCTTTGGAGGCGGCGTTGGTTCTTCGTGCTAAAGGCGAGCCTTTTGCCGAAGAGATGAAGAAAGTGGCTGAAGCGTCTATGTTGGAAACCTCACAGAAAGGTATTGTCTGGGATGATACGACTTTCGATAAGGCGACCGGTGCTATGCAAGCCGTTCGCCAAGCTCTTTCTATCCTGGACGTCTTTCCGGATCTTGACGAGATTGCTATTGAGGGTGAATTTACTGCCGATTTGGGCGATGACTTCATTCTTTCAGGGCATATTGATATTCGCGGCCAAGAAGGTCGCATCCACACTATTCAAGATTTCAAATCTGGTGTGGTCAAACGCGTAAACATTCCGCAGTACGGTGGCTATTCACTTTTGGTTCGGACTTACGGCCAAAAAGTTGACCTGTTGCGTGAAATATACGCCAAACGTGTCGGCCGGACAAAACCACAGCCGGCACCAATTATCCAAGAATACGAACCGGCCATGGCTGAAAATTTTGCCTATGCCATCATCCGACGGATTAAAGCCGACCTTATGGAATTCCGGAGAACCGGTAAACCATGGGTTTGGCTGCCTAATCCGAATTCGATGATGTGTTCACAGCACTATTGTCCAGCCTACGGCACTCGTTTTTGTAAATGCAGAACCAAAATGGAGGGTTAATATGGCAAATGATTTAACTATTAAAGAAGAAAAAAACACAAATGCGGTTTCGACTGAAATTTTAACAGACTTTCAGGCTTTTGAAAACGCCCAAAGAATCGGCAAAATGTTGATGCAATCGGAAATTGTTCCGGCTGCTTATCACGGCAATCTGCCCAATGTTATGGTAGCATTGGAGATTGCGGCGCGAAATAAAGTATCGCCGATCGTTGTGATGCAGAATTTACATGTGATTAAAGGCTCTCCGCGCTGGTCTTCCCGCTATCTGATTGCGGCTATGACCACCAGCCGTGTAGCCAATCTGCACTACGAGATGGTTGCTGATGGCAAGGTTAGCATTCCAGGTTTCAAAGGAACCGAAAGCATAGAAAATTTGAAATGCCGCGCCATTGCTACTGATCGCCAAACCGGTGAGGAGCGTGTCGGTCCTTGGGTGTCAATGGATATGGCTGTTAAAGAAGGCTGGTATGGTAAAGATGGAAGCAAGTGGAAGACGATGCCGGACGTCATGATCCGTTATCGTGCGGCAACTTTTTTTGCAAATGTTTACTATCCAGAGCTGAGTGTCGGAATGGATGCTGAAGATGATGTCGTCAATGCCTCTGCTGTTCGAGCTCCGGTTTCTGAAGTTGTTCAATCTGGAGCAATGGTTGCTCCTGCCGAAGAAACACCAGCCAAGCCAAAACGCGCTAAAAAATCCGCTCCGGTAAAAGACGAAGCAGCACAAATTCCGTCAGAGGCTCCGACTGAAGAACCAACAGCTGTTATTGATACCGATTTTTCTGAAGTTGCGGAAGAACCGACCGAAAACAAGCCGGCTCCGGTAGCGGCTCCTATGGCTGATGACAGCGACGAATGGAATAGCTGGGGAGATGAATAGAATGGCCTATATCATTTATTCTTTAATGGCTGTTCTTTGCGTCTTTTTGAAGTTTTTTGGCTTTATATCGGCGCCTTGGCTTTTGGTTTCGGCACTGTTTTGGGTGCCGGCGCTGATATTCGCAATCAGTTTTATTTGGACAATTCATAATTTTGATAAAAAAGGAGGTTGGCTGTGAAAGCGACTATAAAAGATTTCATGGGATGTGCAAGTGCCGAAATCGAGGCTGACAAGATTGCTTTGCTTTTGGGGCACAACGGACAAGGCAAGACATCATCGCTCTTGCCTATCGCCGCGGCTTTGCGTGGCGGTGTACCATTGGGTATGCAGAAAGCCAAGGCCGGGATGTTGGTCAAAACTGGAGCCGGTTCAGCGTCTGTTCTTTTGGAGAATGAAACCTCCAAGGTTTCGGTATCGTGGCCAAAGTGTGAACGACGGTCTGATGGTGCCGATGCACCAGAGGCGTCGGATATCGCCGTTGGTGCTGTCAAGTTTCCTTTGATGGCTGATAAAGAAAAAGTTGAACTCTTGCGCTCTATCTTGCAATGCGAACCGGTTGAGGCAGATTTGCGTGCTGCTTTGTCTGATGCCGGGCTGAGCGATAAAATATGCGAGGTTGTTTGGCATAGTGTTGAGGTTGACGGTTGGGATGCGGCTTTGGAACGAGCTAAAGAAAAAGGACGGAGCCTAAAATCCCAATGGGGAATTATTGCAGGTGAAACCTATGGCGAGAAAAAAGCCGCCAGTTGGTTTCCAATTGGTTGGGAAAATGACCTTGAGGCAACGTCAACCGAGGCTCTTGAGACTGACGTGTCTTTGGCACGTGCAGATCTAGAGGATAAGATAGCCAATCAGGCTATCGGAGCCGATGAGCTTGCACGACTTCAGGAAAAAGCCGACAGTCTGACTGTGATAGAAAAAGAATGCGATGATGCGGCTGGAAAAGTTACAGAGGCACAAAAAATCTTAAAAGAGGCGCGCGCGGTTCGAGAAAAACTGCCAAAGCTACCGAACTACGATCTTGTTTGCCCACACTGCGGCAAGCCGGTTGTTTACCAGTTCGGCAAACTTGAGGCAATCAAACAGTCGTTGAGCGTTGAGGAGCGTGAAAAGTTGGAACAACAGATCCTTGATGCCGACAATGCTGTCTGCAAGGCTGAACGTGAGCTAAACGCTGCAAAGCATAATTTTGTTTTGGTTGACAGTACTTTGCAAGCTGCAAAAAAAGCCAAAGAAGAGCTTGAGAATAAACGAGGCAAAACCATACAGCAAGCTGAGGTTGACGATGCACGCAATGCTGTCCGCAAGGCTGAAACCCGCTTGTCAGCGTTCAATAAATATAACGAGGCACTCCGTGTCCATAACAGTATTGTTGAGAATCAATACATTATTAACGTCTTAGAACCGGAAGGAATCCGCCGTCAATCTCTTGAAAAAGGTCTGACTGATTTCAACGGCCGGATGGAATGTCTTTGTCATATTGCGGCTTGGCGTGATGTTACCATTGATGGAGATATGTCGGTTAATTACGGAGGACGCCCTTATGTTCTTTGTTCCGAGGGAGAAAAGTTTCGCGTCATGGCCGTTTTGCAAATGGCAATTGCCGAGGCTGATAATTCCGATGCCGTTGTCGTTGATGCCGCTGACATTTTGGACAACAAAGGCCGTGCCGGGCTGTTAAAGATGTTGTCCAGTATGCCTTTTGTATCATTCGTTGGTATGACGGTGTCCAAACCGGAAAGCACTCCAAGTCTTAAAAAGCTGGGTGTCGGCCGAAAATACTGGATTGAAAACGGGAACTGTGAGGAGATCTACAATGGATAGTCAAGACATCCAAGATGAGGTTAACCTCACTCCGGTCGAAGTTTCCGCAAGGCTGAAGGTGAGCGTGAAAACGCTCGCCGCGTGGAGAGCTCTTGGGCATGGACCGCGTTTCTTTTACGCCAATCCTGATAACCAAAGTTCCCCTCGTTATCCGTTAAGTGAAATTGTCGCGATTGAGAAAAACTTGCGCGACCATACCTAAAGGGAGGTAACCATGCAAAAGAAAATTGAGGAATTTATAAACAAAGCTGTTCAAGTCGCTAAATATGCGGCGCTGCCGTCAAGCAACAAAGATACTGCTGAGCAAATGATTGCCGATTTGGAGGCTGAGGGCGAACAGCTCAAAAAAGAGGTTACTGATGTTTTGCGTTAATTGTCAAAAAGATGTTGATGCCGAAATTGTAACAGGAGCGGACATTTACGGTCCGAAGTTCCGTTTCGCCTCAGCCTCTTATGCGCGTTGCCCGATTTGCGGTAATTATGGCGAATATGCCACAGACAAGGAACCGCCCTTTTTGGTTATTCCTGATTTTCGCTTGCGCAAAGCTCATAATTATATCGACTGCGTTTTGGATTTGATTTGGATGCAGAAGAAGATGTCAAAAGCCGAGATGCTCTTTCGCATGGCTGACCTAATGTATAACGGCAAGCGGCCGTATCGGACGCGCGACATTGGAAATTATGACGAAGCCTGTCGCGCTTACCGGTTGGCCACACAATTAAAAAAGGAGTGTTTTTCAAATGTTAAAGTTTCTGCGTAAGTTATTTTGCCGCCATTGCTGGATTAACGTGTTACGTCTGGGCGGTGAGATAAAAACAATATATGGTGTCCACAAGGTTTCAGGCAACGCATATGTTGATTACTGTCCAAAGTGCAATTGCTTTCGGGTACGCCACTATGAATGATAAAGAAAAAACAGCTGAAATTTTGCGCCGCTTGCGGTTGGCACCGGAACATCAAAAGGATATCAGCTTTCCAGAGTTTCGTTGGTGCGCTGGTGTTGCCGGATCCAGACGCGCGGATGCTTTCTTTATTCAGCCTCAACCGCCTTATTTTTCCGTAACCTATGAGGTCAAAGTTGACCGGTGGGATTTTCGTCGGGATATGGCAGAGGCGGGAAAACACAATAAAGCTCGCCAGTTTTCAAACTTCTTTTATTATGCAGCGCCCAAAGGCGTGATTGATCCAGATGAACTACCGGAGTGGGCTGGCCTGGTAGAATTTGACCTCGATATTTTGGCTGACGAATATACTGTCGGGATGCATGTCATTAAACAAGCGCCCTTACGGGACCGTGAAGAGCCAAGCTGGGGATTGGTTGCCGGTATTGCAAAGCGAACTCAAGATCCTGCTTTCAGGTTTGAAGCACGCGGAATGCACTTGATTTCAAATGACCAACTCATGGCTTTGAGTTCACTGATTGCGCATCAGGTGCAAATCAATAAACTTTTTGAGGCCGGCTCTTCGTCAATGATGAAGGCTCTGGCTATTCTCAGCCGAATATTTAATCGGAAGGACGAGCTATGACTAAGATTGTTCTTGTTGACCTTTTTTCGGGCATTGGTGGTTTTGCCGAAGGATTTCGGCGCGCTGGACTAGAATTTGCGGCGCATTATTTTTCCGAGGTCGCACCTGGTCCGATTTCAATTTATAAAAAACACTTTCAAAATGCGGAGAATTTGGGCGATGTTACAGCAATTAGAGATTTTTCCAGAATTAAACAACGACAGGGGGGGGTACCGCTTGTCCTTACTGCGGGATTTCCTTGCCAAGATTTATCCATTGCTGGCAAAAGACAAGGTCTTGACGGCGAGCGCAGCGGCTTGTTCTTTGAGGCAATCCGGTGCATTAGAGAATTGCGACCTGATGTTTTTGTCTTTGAAAACGTCAAAGGGTTGTTTACAAGTCACGGAGGACGCGACTTTGTCAGATTTTTGCAAGAGATTGCCAACCTTGGGGGTTATGACTGCCAATGGCAACTTGTCGATACTGACTGGTTTTTACCCCAAAATCGCGAGCGGGTTTACTTTGTCGGATGTTCTGGAGCCTTCTCCGGACGCCAAATATTTCCTATCAGAGGTCGCAACCCGTCGTCTGCTGTCATATCAAACGAGCAGGCTCTCTGCATTACAGCCACATACGGAGACAACGTCGGCAACGGATCGTATGTTGTTGAAAGTAAACGGATACAAAAAGTTAAGCAAATAAACCGCACGCCTAAAAATCATCAACACGAGCGCGTTTATTCTACGGACGCCTCTGCTCCGTGCCTCACAGCGTTGTCTGGAGGTAATACAGAACCAAAGATTTTCACATATCCACATGGAAAAAATGCCGGAGGATTCCGTTCCGGCTCTTGTCCGACCATAACCGCTAACGCTTTTTCTCAGAATAACTTTATAGCTCCTGTTCTCACTCCAGACAGAGTTCATAAAAGGCAAAATGGGCGTCGATTTAAGGATGCAGGGGAGCCTTCTTTTACCCTAACTACGCAAGATAGACACGGCATTTATGATGGTCAGTCCATCCGCAAGCTAACACCGCTGGAGTGTGAACGTCTACAGGGATTCCCCGATGAGTGGACGCAATCAGGTAATTCAGGCAAAAAAATGTCTGACAGTGTCAGATACAAAGCGTTAGGTAACGCCGTCAGCGTGCCGATCCCTGAGGCTATTGCCAAATCTTTATTTTTTGAAAGGAGCCAGCCATGGCAAAAATAGTTGAGTTTCCTTACGAGAGGCAGGAAAACTTGAACGCGGTCCTCGTTCTTTTGGGCGTTGTCCGCAAAATGCATGACGAAGATGGCTATCGCTTTACTTCGTCTGAACTTAAACGAGAGGGCAATAGCCGGGCTGTCCTGACCCTTGTTCTCGAAAAACCAACCCCGGACGACCTTCCGGATATAACAGCATAAAGGAGAAAAAAATGGCACAGAATCAAAGAGCCGGTACCGGCGCATTATTCAAAAACGATAAGCAGGATAATGAAAAACGCCCGGACTATACCGGGATGGCGACGATTTTTAATAAAAAATTCCATATTTCAGCGTGGCTTACCACTTCCCGTAATGGCGTCCGCTATATGAGTTTGGCTTTTAGTGAAAATCAAGGGGCAAACGATGCCGGTACGCCGAATAATAATTCGGAGCCACAGCCAGCCGGTCAACCTCCGGCACAGACTGCTGATGATGCTTCAATTCCGTTCTAGGAGATACCAATGTCAACACTTTGTCTTAATCTTCGCAAGGAATGGTTTGAAAAAATAGAAAGTGGCGAGAAAAAAGCCGAATATCGCGAATTCAAACCTTTTTGGACTTCACGCTTAAACAAAACATGGATGAACTTCCAAGGGCAAGATGTCAGCGATGTTGACGGCAAAATTTACACCGATGTTTGCTTTTCGCTGGGCTACAGCTACAAGCGAGTTCTGCGTTTTAAGATTGCCGACGTTTCACTCGTGTGGGGCAAAGATACGGATTTGGCAATAGATCGTCCGGTCTATGCTATCAAGCTCGGTCGTCGGCTTTAATTGGCGGCCATATTCAAATTTTAATGATAAGGAGAAACTATGACTATCTTTTATTTTATTCTTGGCGCCTTTTTGCGTCGTTGGTATGGTGGCTGTCTTGAAGATTATAAAATTCTGCGCAACCGCACTGTTCAAACAATTTGTATGCTGGCTGTTTTCATGAGCATTTATGTTGGTGATTGGTCAAACTGGAAATCTATCATTTTTGCGGCTGTTGTCAGTTGCTGGTTGCAGTTCCAGTTTTGGAGCCGCGGACATGGTGCTTGTTTTGATATTGGCCGCGACATGTCGCCAAGCGAGGACACTATCCGTCGCTATAACGAGCGGTGGTATCATTATCCGGTGGATTGGCTCTTTGATAAGGTTTTGAAAGAGCCGACAAAAAAATACGGCTTTTTATATGATTTTATTTATATGGGGCTACGCTATACCTGTCCGATGATCGTCATGGCGGTGCTTGATTGGCGATATATTGTGTTGGGAGCTCTTGTTTCTCCTATATATTGTATCTGCTGGACATTGAGCGAGCGTGAAAAATGGATTTTTGACAAGCGCATTCCTTTTGTTTCCGGTGCGACCAATTTAGCTGAACGCATTGTCGGTGGTCTTATCTTTGGAGGTTGTTTTGCATTGCAAAACGGCTTTTTCTGGTGGCAATAACATTTTTTTGATAAAAAAATACACAAAACGGCGGCGTTCAAAAGCGTCGCCGTAAAAGTTTGTTTTGAACTTTCGAAAATTTTCGTTAAAATGACATTGTGCTTGTTATTTGCTTGTCGCCATTTTTGACACTTCCGCAAAATGGCGGTTTTACTAGGGTTTCGGAGTTACCTCGTCAGGCTCATAACCTGAAGGTCGTTGGTTCAAATCCTTCCCCCGCAACCAATAGAGATAAGAGGAAGCTTCACTTCCTCTTTTTTTGTATCCGCAATTTCCCGCAACAGCCCAAGAACCGCCGACTTCATTTTTATTTTTGATGGGCGTAGCCTTTTCCTTTTGTACGCAATTTTTTTGCAAAAATACATTAAAAAACACCCAAATATATACTTTTCTGAAGGTCTGATATTGCCAAACTACGCCCTTCAAATAAATTCAAACACAGCAACTATACAGCATTTTCCATTCCTCTTTTTATAAGCGTTCCTTATAGAAGCACTTATAATTATAATATATTTTTGTTAGCAAAAACATTTAGTTATATAAAAATTCAAAAAACTGGCTCCGATTTTATTTTTTTACTGGTGATTCTGTCGGAGGCAAAAAATGACAGACATAGAAAAAATTATAAAAATGTTATTTCCGGAAATAATGAAACTAATAGACACGCAAAAAAATTCGGAATTAGAGCAGAAAGAACTGGATATTGCCGAAAATCCAAGCATTCATACTATTAAGAAAGGAGTTGAAAATGGTAGAAAATAAAGTTCTTCAACTTACAGAAATGAGTGTTAATGAATTAAAAAATTTATGGCGACAATATTTTGATACAGAACCTATCTGGAAAACCAAACGCTTTTATATTCCACGTCTTGCATACAGAATGCAAGAACTTGTTTACGGAGGAGTTCCTGCAAACGTTAAAAACATCTTACTTGGTAAAACTTTACAACGAGAGTTTAACAATGAAAAAATGGACGGCCTGCCAAAAGTTGGAACAAAACTGGTTAAAACATATCAAGGAAAAGAATACAGCGTCGTTGTGTCCACCGCCGGATTTCAATTAGAAGGCAAATTTTATAAAAGTTTATCAGCGGTGGCTTATCAAATAACCGGTAAAAAAATATCCGGACGTTTTTTCTTTGGATTAGGAAATAAAAAATGAAAACGATTAAGTGTGCGATCTATACCAGAAAATCTACAGACGAAGGCTTAGATAAAGAATTTAATACTCTGGAAGCACAGCGTGAGTCCGGTGAAAATTATATTAAAAGCCAAATGCACCAAGGCTGGCAGATTATAGAAAAGCACTATGATGACGGAGGCTTCTCTGGTGGTACACTTAAACGACCTGCCCTGCAGGAATTGCTGCAAGATGTAGAAAATGGCGAAGTAAATATGATCGTGGTCTATAAAATTGACCGTCTCACACGTTCATTGATTGATTTTGCAAAATTAGTTGAAGTGCTTGACCGCAACCAGTGTTCATTTGTATCGGTAACGCAGAATTTTAATACTTATGATTCTATGGGACGATTGACACTAAATGTATTGTTGTCATTTGCCCAATTTGAACGAGAAGTTATAACCGAACGTATTCGTGACAAAGTTGATGCCTCTAAGAAAAAAGGCATGTGGATGGGCGGCAATATACCTATAGGTTATGATGCAATTAACAAAAAACTTGTCATCAACAACAAAGAAGTTCCTGTTGTAAAGTTGGCTTTTGAAAAATATTTAGTTTTTCGCTCAGAAGTTGCTGTTGCAAATTGGCTAAATCTGAATGGCTATACAACAATGAGCAAAGGTAATAATGGGAAATTTAATCACCTGCGTATCAGCGAAATGCTCCGAAACGTTATTTATATTGGCAAAATTCCACATAAAGATAAAATTTATGATGGTCAGCATAGTGCAATTATTTCTGAAGAACTATTCAATGAAGTACAGAAAATCAAAAATACAAATCGTGCCGGAAGATTAACGCCATCACGATTTTTTGAACACGCTTTATTAAAAGGATTGATAGAATGCGATTGCTGCCACGCCGCAATGGTATCTACTAAGTCAAATAAACACAACAAAATTTATGAATATTACACTTCTGTAAGAGCGGTTAAAGAAGGATACAAAAACTGTCTTGTCGGGAATATACCGGCCGGAGAAATGGATAATTTTGTATTAAATCAGCTTGCAGATATTATAAAATCGCCAAAAATTCTAAGCGGATTGATTGAAGAAGCTAAAATTAAACGGTCAGATATTTGCGATATCCAAATCATCAATAAGTTTGGTGACGGCATAGATTTCATCCACCGTATATCGCCTATAGTACAAAGGCAGCTTGTGGAACTGTTTATTAAAAAAGTTCGCGTAAATACCAACCGAATTAAAATAATTTACACAAAAACAGCTATAGAGCTTATGGATAACAATATGCGTGACAAGCTATTTCCTAACAATATAGATGGTGAAGAAAATGAAATAATGTACCACGTTGAATTGCACAAAAAACGCGGTTCGGTTAAAATATTTGAACCTGAGACATATAAACCGGATCTATATAATCCTCTATATCTTGCATTGATTAAAGCATTTAAATGGCAAGAAATAATACGCACAGAACATCTCACATTTGAAGAAGTAGCAGAAAGAGAAAAATTAAGCCGTGAATATGTAGGTAAAATTATGAAAATGACATATTTAGCTCCAGACATAATAACCTCAATTGTAGACGGTTCTTATCCTAAAACATTATCCATTAACAAAATTGTTGAATCAGAAATTCCAATACTTTGGACAGAACAGCGAATAAAATATGGATTTACCGCCTGATTTATATTCAGAAAATCTAGTTTAGAATATTTAATCGTATACCTTATTAAATATTCCCTTACTGATTAACACTAAAACTTATTGTCTATTTTTCGCATTTATAGAAAATAAACCTCTCTTCAATTTTTTAGCGAGGTTTATATTATGAATCTTAAAATTTTTAACGGACTGCCTCCGTATGTCCGAATAACAATCTTATCGCAAATCCGCAGATTATTGTCAACATCAGTATTTAACAAAGAAGACAGCGAAGATATCGCTCAAGACTTATTGCTCTTTTATCTGAAGCGTTTTTATACTATCCCTGATGTAGATGAGGCGTTGGTGGTTCACTCACTTAGACAATATGCCATCAATCTTCTGAAAAAACAATGTAATCGCAGGGACTACTTAAATTCCTCATTGGACTATGGCTCGTTCGATGAGGAATTTTTTTTAGAAAATAATGACTGTTATAATTTTACAAGAGTGTCATTATCTATTTATTCAGAAAAATTTAATGCAAAAGAAAAACAAATATTTGAAATGCTTTACGAAGGATATTCAGCAAACGAAATATCCGCTGTTTTGCATATTCATAAACGTGTAATTAGGAGGTTTGTTGAAAAATTACGAAATATTTTAACATAAGTGGCTCCAATTTTGATTTTTTGTGGGTGTTTCTGCTGTAGTTAATATTTTTGAAAGGAAATAATAATGGGAAAGCAGAAACCCTACAGCTATGTAACTGAAGACATTCGTGAAATTCCGATAATTTATTTGCTTAATCTTGAAACGAAAATGCTTAATGAGCTGGAGAAAAAAGTCCAAAACGAAGTTAAACGTACTTCTCTGGCTCTCAAATGGGTGCAAGGAATTAAGCGTATAAAACATATATACAACAGCAACGGAGGCAACAATGGATAAAAAGACTTCGTTTGTGTTGTATCCTGCGGACTTCCTCGCCGCTGTGCATAACTTCAAGAAAAATCAAGTGGCCGATTTAATTATCGCGCTGTGCGAAATTAACTTTTACGGCGCCGTTTCTTTTAAATTATCGGATTTGGTTAAGCAGCGATTTGACGCTATTCAGGAAACAATTGATAAAAATAACGCCAAGTATTTGGAAATGCGTGAAATTAGACAAGCAAGCGGCGCAAAAGGCGGAAGCAAACGTCAAGCAAAAGCCAAGCAAGATGCTAGCAAACAACAAGCAAACGCCCCAACCACCCCATCAGATGAATCGGAGAATGAGAATGAATCTGTAAGTGTAAATGAATCTGGAGATAAAGATAAAGCGGCTAAATCTGTGGATAAAGCTGAATTTACCGGCGCTCCGAGCGTGGAAGACGTCGCCGATTACTGCCAAAAAAGCGGTTACACGATAGACCCTGTGGCTTTTGTGCAGTGGAACGCCGAACGAGGTTGGATGAACGGGAAAAAATATATCGCTTTGGATTGGCGAAAAGCCGTGCGCAAATGGTTTTGCAAAGAAAACAAATTGTCTTTTTCGGAAATGGAAACAATGTCCGATGTTTGCGCCGATATGCTTGGCAAGGCCACGGAGGCGTAAAATGACGGAAATGACTATTGAGCAAATCAAAGACGATTTGGAAACCGCAGCTTATGTTGAACGTTTGCTGCCGCCTGTGCGAGCTCCCAAATACCGCTGTTGTATGCCGGATATTGTTTACACGCCGCAAGAACTGATTTTTATGGAAAAACGTCCGTTAAAAATACGCCCATCGCAGGAGCAAATCGCTTTATGGGAACGGGTTGTGCTGGAATGGATGCCGATTTTATCGGTGTCGGAGCGGCGTTTGGTGTGGAAACGAGCCAATCGCATTCCTTGGAAACTTCTTTGCGGGGAATTTGCGGTTTCTCGGCAAATTTTGGCTTTGCGGCACAACAAGGCCTTGCTGAAAATACAATACGGCTGCCGAAAATGTCATTGACAACAAAGAGGTTTACATTTTCGCCAAATATGGTTATAAAACGAGGTATAATTCGGGACGAGATGTGAAATCGTCCCTTTTCTTATATTTTTCAACGCCAAAAGACTTGATAGTCCAAAGGCGTTTTTTTACGCGAGAAAGGAAATGTTTATGATTAAAACCGCCGAGGCCGTGTCGTTGGGGCATCCGGACAAAACCGCCGATTATATTTCCAGTTACATTTTGGACAGGATGATTGAGCAAGACGCCAATGTCCGTTACGCCGTGGAAGTTATGATTAAAGACAATACCGTGGTTTTGGGCGGTGAGATTTCCGGCGATGTCAATTTAACAAATGTCAAAGACTATGTTGTCGCCGCGCTTGGAGAAATCGGCTACGATGAGTTTTACAGCCACCGCTGGAATGATAATGCCGTAAATCCGGCGAAAATTCAGGTTGTCAATCTCATCGGACGGCAATCGTCTGACATCTCGCAAGGCGTGGAGCAAAACGGCTGGGGCGATCAAGGTTTGTTTGTTGGTTACGCTTGCAAAGGCGTCGGCAATATCAGCCGTGAACAATACTTGGCGAAAAAGCTCTGTGACGCTTTGTATGAGTACGCTTTGCAGAATATCCACCTCGGAATTGACATCAAAACCCAGATTACTCTCAATGAACTGGGCGGCGTTGAAACAGCTGTTGTCGCCATTCCGATGCTGAAAGATGTGGATTTAACCACCTTTATCATTATGTCGCTGGGAGAAGAACCGGAAAACATCATTGTCAACGGCACCGGCAAATACACGCGCCACTCGTCAATTGCCGACTGCGGTGTCACAGGTCGTAAGCTGGCTTGCGATTTCTATTCGGCGGCGGCTCCGATTGGCGGTGGTTGTCCGTGGGGCAAAGACGCCAGCAAAGCTGATGTGACGCTTAATTTGTACGCCCGCAAATTGGCCTTGGAATATTTGCAGGATAATGACGAGTGTTTTGTTTACCTATCCTCGTGCATCGGCCAATCGGTACTGATGAGTGCCGAAGTTAAGACCGTCAAAAAAGGTGTTGAAACTATTAAATCGTTGTCAATTACCGCCAAACCCTCGGAAATCATCACCGAACTTGGCTTAAATAAACCAATTTTCGCAGAGCTGTGTAAAAATTGGGTATTTTAAATAAAAAAGTTGGCATAACAAAAAATATTTGATATTCTACTAATCATAGAAAGGTTTTAAAAATGTTTTCTGGATATAGTAGAAAAATTCCTTCGTATAAAAAATTTAACCATATTGAATTACTTAATATGGATGATTTTTCTTTTCAATTATTGAGAAAGAATCTTAAACAGCGCAATAGACTGTATTTGGGAAAGAATAAAGCTCAAAAGATTGATCGATTACTAAAAAATAAAAGAACGCCTTATGGTTCTCCTCATATTTCTCGACCACGAGCAGAATTAGTGAGATGCATGAAACAATTTCATCCTTCTGAGATTTTAGACACTTTTAATTCCAATAGAAATTCAAAGAATTGGTTATCTGGAAACAATCGTAAAAAAGTTATAAATCGAGATATTTATATTTCAAATTTTTCTTTTATTGATGCCCCTAATCAAACTTTAGAATATTTCTATAAATTAGCAGAGTATGAGCCTTATGCATTAAAAGCTTCTATTAGTTTTGCTGATGATCAAGTGTTGGATATAGCACCTTATTTATTATTTGGTCTAATTCAACGAGATATGTATCCTTTTATTTTAAACGGTAGAATAAAATCTGGAATTACTAATATTATAGAAAGATTAAATCTAGATAAATTTATGGGAATTACTATTGAAAAACATCAATATAATCCTAACATTTACGCTTTACCTTTATCTTACAAGCCAACAAGGGAAAATCTTGCATCAACAAATGTTTCTACATTAGAAGTCGAAGTAACTAGACTTATTCAGAAAATAGATGAATGGCTTTCTAAATTAAATCCACCTATGGTTTTAACTGATGATGGTAAGAGTTATGTTCAAATATTTTCTAGCGAAATTTTAGATAATGCTCAGCGACATAGTATTATCGGGAAAGAGGGAAATTGGGCAATGGCTGGTTTTATGGAATATAGAGAGGAGAAATATCATTGTTGTCTATCATTTCTAAACACAGGCTTACCAATATATAAGACTATTATTAAAACGGAAAACTCGACTGTCGCTGAAGGATTAAAACAATATATTAATCAGCATAAAGAAGTAGATAAAGACATTCTAGCTACTGTTTTTGCTCTTCAAGACGGATCCACCCGGGAAAATTACCTAGGAAGTAAAGGTGGCGTCGGAATGATGAAAATGATAAAATTTATTAATGAAATTGGAGAAACGGATGAGGATCTTAAACCAGTGATATCTATTTTGACAGGAAATGTTTGCATTCGTTTTACTGATAAATACAGAAATATAGATAATGATTCTCGTTCTAGAAATATCCAATGGTTTAATGAAAAAGAAACACCAGATTTGCCTCCTGATAAAAATTATGCTTTCTTATTGAAAAAATATTTTCCAGGAACTATAATAACAACAAGATTTATTCTTGATGAAAAAACTTTGAGAAAGAAATTAAAAAATGACAACGAATAAAACAAAAACAATTGATTTGGAGCAATTTGCTCAAGGTAGAATTACTTTATTGGCTGCAAAACCTAAAGGTGCTGATGCTCGTACGGCATTAAGTATAGATGATTTAGATAAAAGTGATGATGTTGTTGATGTATTAATTCCAGATTATATTATTACACTTACTCCTTCTTTTTTCTTAGGATTATTTTCAAAAAGCTTGGATTATTTGGGGGAAGAAAAATTTTTTCAAAAGTATCATTTCAAAAATGCTAAATTTAGCATACAGCAACAAATCAAAAGTGGTGTAGATGATTGGAAAAATGCACAATGAAAAAGTTTGTAACCGTTGTAATTATATATTTATTGTTTGTTGTAATAAGTTTTATTTCTTATAAGGATGGTATCTGGGGATTTAAATTGCCAGATACTTTGGCTATTTTTAGCGGAATATTATCACTTTATGTTTTATATGAGGAATATTCAAACAGAAATAAAGATAATGATAGAAGTATTTATATTCAGCCCTTGCTTTTTGAGTTCGCAACACTCAGAGACTTAGAAAATAAAGTAGATATCATTGATAAAATGTCTATTCATGATCCAATTGAAAAACGTCAAGATGACTTGAATAATTTACAGAAAAGTATAACAAACCTTGCATTAAGAATCTCTAATAGATTACAACAAGCAGATCAGCGTTTTAATTTAAAAAATAAAAAAGTTTTTGAAGATTTTTTAGAAGAAAAAGTTTATAATAAATGTGTACACTTATCACAAAATTTACTAAAAGATTATATTGAAATAACAACTTTTCAAAATGATGCTAATGAACTAAAAAGCAACATATTAAATTTAGAAAACTTACTAAATGGTATAATAAATCAAATATCTGATGCATTATAAAAGAGTAATGGGGTCCTTCCACTGAGTAGTTCGTATGCGGGGGCGCAAGCCGCGTTAAAAATCTAGTCAAACAACTTTTTGTTTACTGGTCGCCCATCTTATAAACATTAGGATTCATAAGGCCTACAGCGGAATATGAAAATATTCCGGCTGGTCATTGGTCATTTTTGCTGGTCATTTTGGCTGGTCGGTTTTCATTTTAAATGGAGTTTATTATGGAGTTTCACGCCACGTTTCCGGTTGCGGATTTAATTCCGTATGCCCGCAATTCACGCACGCATAACGAAGATCAAATCGCTCAGATTATGGCGAGTATTAAGGAATTCGGTTTTACCAATCCGATTTTAATCGGTGGCGACAATGTCATTATCGCCGGACACGGACGCTTGCTCGCCGCTCAGAGGCTTGGTCTAAAAGAAGTTCCGATAATCTGTTTGCCGGACTTGACTGAAACTCAGCGCAAAGCTCTGATTATCGCCGACAACAAAATCGCCATGAACGCCGGTTGGGATGAGGAAATGTTGGCTCTGGAAATGAAAGAGCTTGAAGAAAGCGATTTTAATCTTGATATTTTAGGTTTCAGCGAAGACGAGCTTAAAGAGTTTGAAAACTTTGGCGAACCTCAAACAGAGGCGAAATCGGAAGAGGACGAAATCCCCGAAGCTCCGGTAGAACCGATAACCAAACGTGGCGACGTGTGGATTTTGGGCGAACATCGTTTGATGTGCGGCGACACCACGATGTTTGACGATATGCGAAAATTGATGCGAGACAACCGAGCCGCCATGATATTCACGGATCCGCCGTATAATGTGAATTACGGCTCGACAATGAAAGACAGCATTCGCTATCACGCCGGAACGCTTGGCGGGCGTAAAATTATGAATGACAACCTCGGCGATGGTTTCCCTCAATTTTTGACCGACAGCTTGTCAAATCTTTTGATGTTTTGCCAAGGCGCCGTTTATGTTTGCATGAGTTCCAGCGAACTGCACACGCTTTACAACGCTTTTATCGCCGCCGGTGGCAAATGGTCGACTTTTATAATCTGGGTGAAAAACACCTTCACGCTCGGACGAGCCGACTATCAACGCCAGTACGAGCCGATACTTTACGGCTGGAACGCAGACAAGCCTCATTATTGGTGCGGAGACCGAGACCAAT
This sequence comes from Bacteroidaceae bacterium, assembly GCA_963659495.1. Lineage (GTDB taxonomy): Bacteria > Pseudomonadota > Alphaproteobacteria > RF32 > CAG-239 > RUG410. The sequence continues at coordinate 72,632 of CAVKTH010000001.1, forward strand.
CTGATGTTTGGGAGTATAACAAGCCGGTAAAGAACGATTTGCATCCGACAATGAAACCGGTGGAACTGGTTGAACGAGCGATTTTGAACAGTTCAAAATCCGGCGATATTGTTTTGGACGGCTTTGGCGGTTCCGGTTCCACGCTGATCGCCTGCGAGAAAAATAACCGCAAGGCTCGTTTAATGGAACTTGATCCGAAATTTTGCGACGTGATTGTCAAACGCTGGGAGGATTACACCGGAGAAAAAGCGGTACTGCAAAATTCTGAAGAAAAAACGGAAAATAGTGTCGAATTAACTGGATAAGTTCCAAAAAGCAAGCATTCATTGACTTGTAAACATTAACAAAAAAAGGAACTTAAAATGAAAACAGTCAAAACCTACATGGTAAGAAAACCAAGCGACATTGAAGAAGTAATCAGCACCACGGCGGCAAATCGCCACAACTTTGAAATCGCGGAGATTGCGGAAACAATCAAGTTAACACCCGAGCAATATCAGGCCATTTGTGAAAATCCGCTCAACGATTACGATTTTTTGAATGGCAAGGGCGGATACAATGTCCATAACGGCGTTGAATATCGGCAAGTGGTGGAATTAACCTGCAATAACGAGCAACCGCTTTACGCCGACCCGTCAGGCTCGAGTTACTGTCGTTACCTAGGCGTTAATATTGCGAACGAGTGACAAACAGAAACATTAGAAACAAGCGCGCGGAAAACAAACCGGCGCTTTTTTTCTTTGTGTTTTGCCCGTGCGTGGGCTGTTTCAGAGAGTGATAATCATAGCGGTATATTTGTACGAGAAAAAAGTTTTAACGCGGCTACGACGAATATTTGACGAGTTATTTGCCTATATTCAAATTATTATTTATTTTCAATATATTATAATCAAAAAATATGCGTTATTGACTGGACTTTATTGTGTTTCCAAGCATTCATTGAGTTAGCAAAGGCAAGATAGCCTTGGCGTTAACTAAAATTAGAAAAGGAACGAAAAAATGACAAACAAAGTAAGATATCCGGAAATCCACGTGCAACTAGTTGGTCTGGACGGCAACGCGTTCGCCATAATCGGCAGATGCCGCGAAGCCATGCGCAGAGCAAAATTAGGTCACACGGAAATTAAACAATTTACCGATGAAGCGACCAGCGGCGATTACAATCACCTGCTAATAACTTGCATGGAATGGTTTGACGTGGATTAAAGAACTACGGCGGGGTTGACGCCCCGCCACAATGAATGCAAGAAAAGGAACGAAAAATGAAAAAATTATTCATAATTAAAAATACCCGAAACAAAGCGTGTGGTTTATGGGGAACAGCCTGCGGAACATTCGGCGCGGAAATAGTTGAAGAACTTTGGAATATCTCCTCAATGTTAGTTCACGAAATTGGCGACTTTGATTCCAATCAAACACAAAAATTATTGGATAGTCCTTGGGGCAAGCTCTTAATTGGCGAATTTTGCAATGATATTGAAAACGGAGTTTTTATAAAAGCATTTATAAAAAAGATGACAAAAGAATGTTTACGCAATGATTATGATTACTATGTGAAACAATTAAACAAAAAGACTGCAACAGAAAAAAACTACATAAAATATGAAAAATTCTGCGCCGAACTTGAAAAATTGAGCCGAAAATACGGAATAGTAATTCAAGCAGTCGGAGGTGTTCACCGGATGACAGATGATTTTATCGGATATAATCCCGACCTTGACAGTAAAGATTTAATGCCGATATGGAAAGACGATTAGCTTAAACTCCGGCGGGGTTTTCGCCCCGCCTAAATCTCTCTGTGCTATTTCTTCAAAATTAATTCGGAAAGAACTGGACTTCAGTTGAATACCAAGCATTCATTGAGTTAGCAAAGGCTGAGGTAGCCAGCGCATTAACATAACAGAGAAGGAAATAAAAAATGATTACATGGTATCACGAAACAAAACAAGCACCGGATTTTGACAAACGCATTGCCCGCTGTGAGGAAGACGGAACTTGGGCTTATATGGACGAGATTGAAAAAGCTGACGCTGAACTAGAAAAGTTTAAAGCAAAGAAAGCTAAAACGCCGCGTGGTAAACGCGATGTGGTTGACGAACTGATAAAGCACGAACTCATTAAAGTCGACGAAATAATCAATATTTTGGAGTTTTTGGGTATAGTTCCGATTCCGCCTAAAGGATACCTATCTGAAAGCGATGGTTGGTGTTGGTTTGAAGCCAATCCAACACGAGAAGAAAAGTTAAAAGTTTTAGAGGCTTTAAATTATGACATAAGCAGGCTTTAGGTTAAACTTGGCGGGGTTAACGCCCCGCCTAAATTTCTCTGTGCTGTTTCTTCGATTTTAATTCAGAAAAGACTGGACTTTCACTGAAATCCAAGCATTCATTGAATTGTAAGCAAAGACCAGGTGGTCAATGCGAAAACGTAAAGAAAAGGAAAATTAAAATGTTAAAAAATAACAACGAAATGGACGATAAAATCAAACTGGCTATTATAACCGGCAACGTACAAGCTATGGAGGCTATTCTTAAAGACATAACAAAACACGTGTCAGACGCCAAAGAAGGTTTAACATGGGAAAACGCCAATGGCGATCTTGAACGCGTAAGCTGCACTTTAGGCGGATTGATGGGAATTGATGAATCAATCAACGCTCTAAAAGCCTTGGTGGAGGCTTCCTTCTGCATCGGCAAACGTTAAAGCAAATTACGCGGCGGAGCTTAAACACACCGCCAGCGAGCCACAAAGTCCCAAAACAGCTGGACTTTCGGCCGTTCAAGGAATGCTTATTTACCGAGTTCCTTTTCTGCTTTTCCGCGAACGGCGCGGATAAACGGGACGTGACAGCCCCGTTTATCTATATCTGAAACAAGCCTCGCAACCGGCGAAATAACGCGCTTTTCGACGTTTTATAAAATCGCGCGGTATATTGTACGCTTGTTATATCTAACCTTTAAGTGCCTTAAGCGGGCTCTTTTTTTATTGGGAAAATCAATTTGAGAGTTTTAAGTTTGTTTGACGGCATATCCTGCGGACGCATCGCCCTTGAACGCGCCGGAATTCCGGTTGATGTTTACTACGCCAGCGAAATTGACAAGTACGCCTCTACCGTGTCTCAAAAAAATTATCCAGACATCATTCGTTTGGGCGATATTCGCGAGATTGATTTTTCTCAATTTACCGGCAAAATAGATTTGCTTATCGGCGGAAGTCCGTGCCAGGATTTGTCAATCGCCAAACAAAATCGGCAAGGATTGTCCGGCGAGCGTTCCGGTTTGTTTTGGAAGTATGTCGAGGCTTTGAGAATTATTAAACCAAAACATTTTTTGCTTGAAAACGTGGCCTCGATGAGCAAGGAAAACAAACAAGCGATTTCGGAAGCTCTTGGCGTCGAACCGGTTTTGATAAACTCGGCTTTGGTTTCGGCTCAGCAGCGCAAACGGCTTTATTGGTGCGATTGGCCTGTCGAACAGCCGGAGGATAAAGGAATATTGCTAAAAAGCGTTTTGGAAAGCGGTCAACCCTACACCGCTAAAAGTTACTGTTTAACCTCCAATTACAAAGGAGCGTATTTTAACCACAGTTTGATTACCAAACAGCGTTCAATGGTCGCCGAACCATTGCTGGTAGCTGAAAACACGAAAAAAGGATACACGGAAATAAATCAAGGCGAATGTTTTGACAACGCTTTTCCAAACAGCCACACCCGACGAGGTCGCAAAATGGAGAAAAAAGCCAATTGTCTGACGGCAATTATCCCGCAATTTTTTCAGTATCTTGGATGCGCTCTAAGGACCAGAAACAAAACCAAGCGTTTGGAAGTCCGCAAGGACAATAAAGCCAACGCCTTGACTTCGGTTACGACAGACAGCGGAGTTTGCGTCGGCATCGCGGTGAAAAGCGTCGACAAATTCCGTAAGATAAAGACAATCAACCCGGAAAAATCCGACACTTTAATCGCCGGTTATTATAAAGCGCCGTTCAACCAGCAATCAACGGGCGTGTTTGCTCCCGTCGTGGTCGGATCTTGCGGTAAACCGTGCCAAGGCAACAGAGTGTATTCGGTGCGTGGCAAATCGGTTTGTTTAAGTGCCAACGGCGGCGGCAAAGGATCTAAAACCGGATTGTATAAAATAGATTTGCCGGACGGAGACTATTATGTACGCAAATTGACGCCGTTGGAATGCGAGCGTTTGCAAACCTTGCCGGACGATTATACCGTCGGTGTCAGCGACACGCAAAGATACAAGGCCATTGGAAACGGCTGGACCGTTGACGTCATAGCGCATATTTTTAAAGAACTGCTTAAAAGCGAAAAGCGTGAATGTTAAATTCACGCTTCGCCTGCTTGTTAGTTCATTCTTTAATTAAACGAAACGTGCGAACGCCTTGAATTTTCTCGGAAACAAGTTTGTGTTCCGGATGATTTTTGACGTAAATCGACATCGCTCCGCGAACAGAGTTTTCCAACCAGTTGAGTTTTGCCGCCAACTCTTTGAGACTGCTTCCGTTTTCCGCCGAAAGCAACTCCACCATCAATTTGGTTTTGTTTATTTTAACCGGTTTTGACACGGTTTCCAAAGCGATTTTTTCGGTTGGTTGCTCTTTTTCATCAAGAGTTTTAGCTTCATCGTTTGCTGTTTGAATTGTTTTAGTCATAACGTATCCTTTCTAAAATGGTTGATTCACAATCACACTAATGCTTGGAAAAAAGAATTTATCCAGTACAATCTTGCGAAATAAGGAAAAAAGATGTCGCAAAAAGTATCATTGCGGGAATACGCCAGAATGCGGGGCGTTAATTTGAACGCCGTGCAGACCGCGCTTAAATCCGGTCGCATTCATAAAACTGCCGACGGCAAAATAGACGTTGACGTCGCCAACAAAGAGTGGTTTATGAACACCGATCCGGCCAAAAGCCACAAAACAGATCCGTTGTTTGAAGCTCAATCAGGCCTTGCGAATGGCGGCAAACAGAATTTTTCCACTTTTCAGCAAGCAAAAACCGCCGATGTTTATTATCGGGCGATGCTCGCCAAAGCGAAATTAAAAATGATAACCGGCGAAACCATAGATCGTAAAAAAGCCGGACAGCACGCTTTCAACCTCGGCCGTTCCCTGCGTGACTTGTTTGTCGGGTTTCCAACGCGCTACGGTTCTTTAATCGCGGCGGAGCTGGCGGTGGACGAACACAAGACGGTGACGGTGTTGGATGAATATGTCAGAAAATTACTTGAAGAAAGCCGAGACCTCATTGAACGAGAGCTTTAACGCCGATGTTTTTATTGAAGAACAATTTTTCAAAGGCGTTGAACCTGACAGTTACATGTCGGTTTCCGAATGGGCTGACAAATACCGCATGCTGTCCGGCAAATCGGCCGCCGAACCAGGGCGGTGGCGGACTTCCCGCACACCGTACTTGAAAGAAATAATGGATTGTCTGTCGCCGAAAAGTCCGATTCAAAAAGTCGTGTTTATGAAAGGAGCGCAAATCGGCGGCACCGAATGCGGCAACAACTGGATTGGCTACATTATGCACAAAGCTCCGGGGCCGATTATGGCCGTGTCCCCAACCGTGGATATGGCCAAGCGTAACTCGCGGCAACGCGTAGATCCGCTGATTGAGGAGTGTTCGGCGTTGAAATCGGTGGTCAGTTCGCCTAAATCACGAGACAAAGGCAACACCATTCTTTCCAAGGATTTTCAAGGCGGCGTGTTGGTGATGACAGGAGCGAACTCTGCGGTCGGATTGCGTTCAATGCCGGCTCGTTACTTGTTTATGGACGAGATCGACGGCTACCCTCCGGACATTGACGGCGAAGGCGACCCGATTTTACTAGCCGAACGCAGAACCGCCACATTTAGCAAGCGTAAAAAGATATTCTTGGTTTCAACGCCGACAGTCAAAGGCTTGTCCAACATTGAGCGGGAATTTTCAACGACCGACCAACGTTATTATGTTGTGCCGTGTCCGTTTTGTCATAAGTTTCAACGATTGGTGTGGAATAACATTCGTTCAACGGAAAACGCCGTGATGTACGAGTGCGAGCATTGTCATTCGCTTATCGCGGAGCATTATAAAACGCAAATGCTGGCTAACGGTTTTTGGCAGCCATCGGCTCCTAGCGACGGCGTAACCGCCGGATTTCATCTGTCCTCGCTTTATTCTCCGGTCGGATGGCTTTCTTGGAAAGAATGCGTCGACATTTACGAGAAATCAAAGAAAAATCCGACTTTGGCGCAAGGTTTTCAAAACACTATCCTCGGCGAAACCTATGAACAAGAAAGCGACGCTCCGGAATGGCAGCGGCTGTATGAACAACGGGAAACTTATAAAATCGGCGTAATTCCGTATGGCGGATTGTTCCTGACCGCCGGCGTAGATATTCAAAAAGACCGCGTTGAATGCGAAGTTGTCGCTTGGGGACGGCAAAAACAAAGCTGGTCGGTGGAATACTTCGTTCTGGACGGCGACACAGCCAAACCGGAGGTATGGAAAAAGCTTCAGAACGTCTTGAACAAAGATTATCCGCACGAAAGCGGCGTGACCTTGCCCATTCGGGTAATGTGCGTCGACAGCGGTTACGCCACGCAAGATGTTTACAGCTTTGTCAAAAACTATAGTCAAGCGGTCTGGGGCAGCTCAGGCGCGAGAGCGAGCCAACCTCGCACGGTGGTGGCGATTAAAGGTCAAAGCCGCGACACGGCGATGCTGCTTTCCACCTCAAAAGCCGACACCAAGAAAAAAGGTCTAAAGGTTTGGAACGTGTCCGGTCCGGTGATTAAGACCGAGTTGTATCGGTGGTTAAGAATGCAACGTGTCGGCGAAGACGCCTCGCAATTCGGAAGATGTCACTTTCCGCAATACGCCGAGGAATATTTCAAACAGCTGACGGCGGAACGTCAGGTGGTGCGCATTGCAAACGGCTATCCGAAACCGGTGTGGGAAAAAGACCCGACACGGCGCAACGAAGCGTTGGATTGCCGAGTTTACGCCCGAGCCGCCGCGGCGATTTATGGCTTGGACAGGTTTTCAGAAAAGTCGTGGCAGGAATTGGAAGCGCAAATTCCAAGTAAAAATGAAACAAAGCCTTTGAAGAAGCGACAACGCTTCATTCAAATGCAACCCACCAAAATTGACGATCCTTATTTATAACGGAGGCAAAATGGACATTGAAACTTTGCAAACACGGCTTGCCGAAGCGGAGGAAGCGTATCATCAGCTAATGATCGGCGCGCGGGAAGTCTCGGTTAACGTCGGCAATTTCGGCTCGGTAACCTATAACCAAACCAGCCGTGCGGCTTTGGAAGCCTATATCGCCGACCTAAAGGCTAAACTGGCCGAGGCTAAAGGCTCTCCGGTGTTAAAAAGAAAAATTATAAAAGTGAGTTTTTAATGGCAAACGACACAGCGCATAATTCAGCTTCGGTAACGGCGCGGGAGCTTTCCTCGTGGCTGCCGACACAAGGCTCGGCGGATAACGACTTGTTGCCGGAATTGGCCACTATCGTTTCTCGTTCAAGGGATTTGGCTCGCAATCACGGCGTGGCGACCGGCGCGATACAGACCTTAAACGACAATATTGTAGGTGTCGGGTTCAGATTATCGGCCAAGCCTGATTATAAACTCCTCGGCAAAACCAAGGATTGGGAAGAAGAATGGCAAGCCAAAGTCGAGAGTTTGTGGCGTTCATGGGCGGAAACAATCGCTTGCGACGCGGCCAACACGCTTAATTTTCACGGTTTAACCACTCTTGTGTTTAAATCGTGTCTAATAAACGGCGAAGCCATCGCCCTGCCTCTCTGGCTTAAGAACCGAAAATTCGCCACTTGCATTCAACTGATTGAGCCTGATCGCTTGTCTAATCCAAACAACGCGATGGACGCGAAAAACATGCGCGGTGGAATTGAAATTGACCGCTACGGCGCGCCGGTGGCTTACCATATCCGCAAAAACCATCCAGGCGATTACTGGATTGGCGGTGCTTTTGACACTTGGGAGCGCGTTCCGGCTTATACCGATTTCGGCAGACGGCGTGTGCTGCACGTTCACGATGTCGAACGTATCGGACAGACCAAAGGCAAACCAATATTGACATCTATTATGCCGATGTTCAAAATGCTTGACCATTACGAGCGTTCTGAGCTTCAGGCGGCGATTGTCAACGCCATGATAGCGGCGTTTATTGAAACGCCGATGGACGCCGAGAGTTTAAACGAGCTTTTCGGCGGAGACGGCAACGATTATCTGAACGCTAAAAAAGATTGGAAAGTCAAACTTGAAGGCGGTTCGATCATTCCGATATTTCCAGGCGACAAAATCGCTCCGTTCACGCCGAGCCGACCGAATTCGGCGTACGGAAGTTTTATCGAAAACGTGCTTCGGCATATCGGCACGGGACTGAATATCCCTTATGAGCTGTTGTTAAAGGACTTTTCCAAAACAAATTACTCCTCGGCTCGCGCGGCGTTGCTTGAAGCGTGGCGATTTTTCAACGGACGCAGAGCTTGGCTCGCCAACAGCTGGGCGACGCCGGTTTATGAATTGTGGCTTGAAGAAGCCGTTAACAAAGGCTTGGTTGACGCGCCTGATTTTTATGAAAACCGCTACGCTTACACTCGTTGCAAATGGATTGGTCCCGGCCGAGGCTGGGTTGATCCGGTCAAAGAGGCGCAAGCCTGCCAACTGAGAATGGAAATCGGATTGTCAACTTTGGAAAACGAATGCGCTTCACAAGGTCTGGATTGGGAAGAAGTCGTGGAGCAACGTTTAAGAGAGAAAAACAAACTGCGAGAGTTAGGATTGGAGGCAGAAAATTTAATCCAACAAGAGGATAACATGCAAGAAAAAGATGAGTAAAAACAACCTATAAAATAAGGATTTTGGTGTATCTGGTAATTTTTGTTGATTTATTTGGTAATATTTAGTAATATCTGGTAAAATTGAAAGGAGGCAATATGCCAAGAATAAAAGATATTGTTATTACACCGGATATGTTAAATAAAATTGCTGAAATTGACCAGTTTGTTGGCTCGTGGAGTACAGATTTATCTAAATTGACCCCAGCTGAGTTAAAAGTTATGAAGCGAGTTGCAACAATTGAATCTGTTGGTTCCTCTAACCGTATCGAGGGCAATAAAATGTCCGATGCGGAGATCGAGGAGTTGTTTAGCCATATCAACAAAAAGTCTTTTAAGTCTCGTGATGAAGAAGAAGTTGCAGGATACTCTGATTTGATCAATACGATATTTGAGAGTTACAATGATATTCCGCTAACTGAAAATTATATTAAGCAGTTACATCAAATTCTTTTGAAATATTCTTCCAAAGATGAACGTCATCGCGGCGAATACAAAAAGGATAGTAATCGGGTGGCTGCTTATGATGCGACCGGAAAAGAAATCGGAACTATTTTTGAGACAGCTTCTCCTTTTGATACTCCTCACCTAATGAGCGAGTTAATTAAATGGACAAATGACACTTTTGAGGATCGGTTCTTGCACCCCATCATCACAATCGGGATATTTATTGTTCATTTTCTGGCGATACACCCATTTACGGATGGAAACGGTCGCATGTCGCGTGCCTTAACTGTTTTACTGATGTTGAAAAATAAATACAGCTATATGCCGTATGCTTCTATGGAATCAATTATCGAAGCAAGTAAAGATGCTTATTATCGGGCTTTACGCGGAACACAAAAAACGATATGGAATGATAAGGTTGATTATGAACCTTGGTTAACATTCTTTGTCACATCTCTTCAAAAGCAAAAACGAGCGTTGGAGGATAAAATTCAAAAGCTCAAGAAAGTGGATACAGATAAATTGTCTTCGACTGCCCGTGAAATTATGAGCCTATTTGCTAACAATTCAGAAATGAGTATCTCTGAAATTGTTAAAAAGACAGGAAAAAATGCTGAAACTGTTCGTAAATCTGTACAAAGTTTGGTGAAAAAAGGATATTTAACTAAACTAGGAACAACACGCGGTGTTTCATACATACGAACAAGTGAAGAATAATTTTTGTGAATCTGGTAATTTTTCTTAGAGTATTTGGGAATATCTGGTAATACTTATTCCTATTTTACAAAAATCGCGGAATGCAAAAAATAAAAAGGCCTCACTTCGGTGGGGCTTTTTTGATGCCATTAGAGCTAGAAAGTAAAGGTTTTTAATTTTATGAAAGAAAACAATGAAACTGATAAATCAAACGATATGGGCGATAACGCCGGAGATGATGCGGACGATAACGGAGATAGCGAGGGACAACAATCGCAGTTATGACGCAGTCGCCAAAGAACTTGGCAAAGACATGAGAGATGCCAACGCCGTTTCAATCAGAGACGGCGTCGCGGTTATAAAAGTGTCTGGTCCATTGTTCCGATATGCGAACTTAATGACCCGAGTTTGCAGCGCGACTTCGTATGAACTGCTTTCGCAAGACTTTAACAAGACTTTGCAAACGTCTGATGTCAAAGCTATTTTGCTGGATATCGACAGTCCGGGCGGAGAAGTCAACGGTTGTTCGGAAGTCGCCGATATGATTTTCAAATCACGAGGAGTAAAGCCGATAATAGCTTACGCTTCCGGTTCTTGTTGTTCCGGCGCTTATTGGATCGCCTCCGCCTGCGACAAGATTTTGGTGGCGGACACGGCTGTTCTAGGCTCTATCGGCGTGGTTTCCATTTTTGAAAAAGACGATGACGACAAAACGGTGGAGATTGTTTCCAGCCAAAGTCCTAATAAACGCCCCGATGTCAACACGGAAGCCGGCAAGGCTAAAATTCAGGCTCGAGTTGACGAATTGGCGGAGGTGTTTATAGCCAAAGTCGCCCGCAACCGGGGCATTACGGCGGTTGACGTGGTTAAAAACTTTGGCGCGGGCGATGTTTCGGTCGGGCAACACGCTGTTCGCAACGGCTTGGCGGACGGCTTATCCTCGTTTGAGGACATAATTTCAAGCCTTAATCAGGAGAAAACGATAATGAACGACATTACAAACGCTGAAGACGTCAGAAAATCGGAGCGAGAACGAATGGTCAAAGTGTTTGCGTCCGAGCTGGCGAAAGGTAAAGAAAAAACGGCGCAGGCCTTGCTGACCAAAACCGAGTTGGCGGCGGACGATATTTTAGAAATCTTGCGAACCGTGCCGAACGTTAAAGAAAACGCCTTTGAAAAAGCGATGGCGGCTGTGAAAAATCCGGATATTCGTCCGGCGGCGGAAGATATGGAAGAAACACCAGAGGCTGTGGCTAACCGCATCGCCTCGCACATTATAGGATAATAACATGACAGTACAAGGATTTACAGACCAAGGCGGAACTACTTTCGATAATCTGATCGCCGGAGAATTTCCACGAGTTTCCGTTTTGCTTACCGTCAGCAACGGCAAGTTTAAACGCGGCACTATTTTAGGCAAAAAAGAAGACGGCAAATACACAATCAGCACGTCTGCACCGGAAGCTATATTGGCGGAAGATGTCGACGCTTCTACTGAAGATAAACAAGCGGTGGCGTATTTAACCGGGGAGTTCAACAAAACCGCGCTAAAGGCCAATGCAGAAATTGACACGCTAATACCCAAACTCCGTGCCAAGAGCATTTTTGTAAAAGAAAACCAAGCATACTAGTAGAAAGGCAAATAAATGGATATTTTTTCAACTCAAGTTCTTTCAAAGGTGGTGGAGCGGTTGCGTACGCCGCCTTCTTTTTTGTTGGACACTTTCTTCCAGAACGTTCAGACTTCGGACAAAGAAGAGATTTTGTTTGACGTGACCGACAGCAAACCACGCATTTCGCCGTTTGTGTCGCCGTTGTTGCCCGGCAAAGTCGTTGATTCCGGAGGCTATCGCACCAAATCGTTCAAACCGGCTTATGTCAAAGACAAACGTCGTTTTGACGCCAATATCCCGTATAAACGCGTCGCCGGTGAAACAATCGGCGGCAGTTTGTCGCCAAGCCAGCGTTACGAGCGAGCTTTGGCGACAACTCTAACCGACCAGTTGGACAACTTGACCCGCCGTGAGGAAGTCATGGCGGCGGAGATTCTGCGTACCGGCAAAGTTGTGGTGTCCGGCGACGGCTATCCAGCTCAAACCGTCGATTTTGGCAGAGACGATGAATTAACCAAGGCTTTGTCCGGTTCGTCGACTTGGGAGAGTTCCGGCGTTAATCCGGTTGACGATTTGGAAGATTGGGCGATTACCATTCAAGACAAGTCCGGCGTTGTCGCCAAAACCGTGGTGATGGATCCGCAAGCTTGGAAAATTTTTCGTTCCAATACCATTGTTCAAAAATATTTGGATATTCGCCGCGGCACGAACAATTCCGTCAATATAGATCCACATGTCGCCGGCGAAAATGAAAAAGCACGCCACGCCGGTTCTATCGGAGATTTCGAGATTTGGATTTACAACGACACTTATATTGACGACAAAGGCAAAACCTGCAAACTCCTGCCGGAAAAAACCGTGATTCTCGGTTCCAGAGACGGCTTGGAAGGCACTCGCTGCTATGGCGCGATACACGATGAAAAAGCCAACTGGACGGCGACAAGGTATTTCACAAAGTCTTGGCTGGAGGAAGATCCAAGCGTGCGTTGGCTGTTGCTGCAATCCGCCCCGTTGGTCGTGCCGTATCGTCCGAACGCTTCAATGTTCGTGAATATCGGATAAGGAGCGAAAATAATGAAAGTAAGAGCTATAATCACATTGGTGGTTGGCAAAAATAAGCAAATCGCGCCAAACGGCGTGTGCGATGTCGCTGAAAACGAGGCTAAGCGATTGATTTCGCTTGGTTACGCCGAAAGCTTAAAGAAAACAACACCGCCAATAAACACAGGACAGGAAAACAATGGCGATAAATCCAATGAAGACGGCTGTGGACAGTCTGTTCAGCCGCTTGGGCAAACCGGCGACATACAAGAATAAATCAATACGGATTATTCTGCTTGAGCCGGACGAGATTGTGGAAGTTGGCTTTGTAAACACTCATTTGCAATCTCGTCGCGGAAGAATTAGAATATCAGACACGCCGGAACTGAAAACCGGCGATAAAATTCACACCGACGATGAAACCTTGGCCGTTCATTCCGAACCGGTCAAGGATATTCACAAATTGATATGGAGCTGCGATTTAATATGCGTCTAAGGATAGCGGCGAGATGAATGCAAAATTGAGATAATTTCCAAAGTTTTGCTGTCATATCTGTAGATGATAATAAAGGGCGTTCCCAAAACAACAAATTCACATGTGTTTTGCACTCGTCCGTTATGTCCGATATGAGGAAACTCGGCTAATTTTGAAATAGTTTGCTCTATTCTATCAATAACAAAACGCGCAGCCTGTGGATTTTCCGTTAATATATAGTTGTAACCGTTATTTAAATCCTGAATGGAAATCTTGGTGTATTTAATTGCCAACATCATTTTTTCCATTTATCAAAAGCCATTTTAACTTCAGTATCGCTGGCAAACTCGTTATTGTCCGCTTGTCTGACACCCTCCTCAATATGCTCGATTTGCCAATTATACAAAGACAAGAAATATTCAATGGCTTGATTTATTATATAGCTGCGATCCCTATTTTGCTGAGCGGCCAGCATATCCAGTTTTTGTTTTGTTGTATCTTCTGTTCTAAATGAAATCGTGTTCATTGCACCCTCGTTAATATTGTGTGATACTGTGTATTATGCTGTATTACACAATTTTAGTCAAGTGTAAAAAGGTACTATAAGATGAAATTAGGCATAATATTAGAGGGAAAACTTGATGAATTGCTGGAAAGAGAATATCAAAATTGCGCTCACGCCGTGACAGCCGGAGTTAAAACCGCCACCAACGGATTAAAAAACTCACTGCGAAGTCAGGTTAAAACATCTGGTTTGGGTGGCAGGCTAGCCAACACTTGGCGTGGCGATGTTTATCCAAGCGGTAAAAACAGCGTTTCCGCCGCCGGAGTGATTTACACCAAGGCGCAAAAAATCCTCGAGGGCTTTGAGTACGCGTCGGTTATTCGCTCGCAAAACGGCTTTTGGCTCGCCATTCCAACTTTGGCCATAAAAAAACGCGTGTTTAACAAACGCATGACACCGGCTCTCTATGAAAAATGGAAAGGAGTTCGCCTGCGTTTCGTGTACCGAGCCAACGGCGTGTCGTTGTTGGTTCACGAGCAAAAACGCAAGACCGTCATCGCTTTTATTCTGGTTCCGCAAGTTAAAATGCCGAAATTGATTAACTTTGCCGGTGAAAGCGAAAAATGGCAAGCCAGAGTTCCAACCTTGATTTTAGAGAATTGGAAAGATGAGTAAACGAGAACAAGTCTTAAACGCTTTATTCACACGGTTGTCGGTGCTGTCGGATATTAAAGTCAAGCGCAACGCCGTGTTGCCTGTCAAAATCCCCGACAAGGGACTGATTGTGCTGCGGGACGGCGACATCGGCGAACCCGACGCGCTTTTGTCTCCGGCGTGCTATGTTTTTCATCATAAAGCCGAGATTGAAGTTTTGATTCAGCAAGAAGACAACGCCGACAACGACGCGAAACTAGACCGTGTTTTGGAAGCGATTGGACGGATAATTTCAGTTGATGTCACCTTGTCTGGATTGATTGACTATATGCGAGCAGAACCTCCGGAGTTTATAGTGCAACCGGTTGACGGCGGATTGACAATCAAAGGCGCCGTCGTGCCGATTGTTTTAGAATATACAAGCACAAACGCATTGTTATAGGAGAAATTTATGAGCAGAGCATACGGCTGGAACGCCAGCCTTTTAATCGCCGAAGAAAGCGAATACGGCGTCACGCCGGATAAAGATTACCGTAAAATTCCGTTTATCTCGTCTTCTTTAGACAGCGAGCAAAATTTAGTGGCGTCAAACGTTTTGGGCTTGGGACGAGATCCGACGCAGCCTTTTCAAGACGTCATCAATGTTGACGGCGACATAGTCGCGCCGATTGATATGCGCAACATCGGCGTGTGGCTGAAAGCTGTTTTCGGCGCGCCGGAAACAACCGAGGCGGACGGCGTTTACACGCACGGTTTTGAAAGCGGCAAAACCACCATTCCCAGCTATTCGTTGGAAGTAGGTTTGCCGGAGGTGCCGCAATATATTCGTTTCGCCGGTGTCAGAGCCAACAGCGTCGCTTTTAATTTTCAACGTTCCGGCGAAGCGCAGGCGACTTTGAATTTGATGGCTCAGAGTGAAAGCGGTGACACTTCCACTATTGACACCGACCCGAAATTGTTTGCCTACACCAGGGTATCGCAATTTCAGGGTTATGTCAAAAGCGGCGGCGAATTCTTGGCCAACGTCACCTCGGCAAGCGTGACTTATTCCAACAATCTGGAAAAAATTGAAACAATTCGCGACGACGGCAAAGTTGAAGCCATTGATTTGGGTGTGGCAAGCCTTTCCGGAAGCGTTTCCGCCCGATACGCCGACAATGTTTTACTGGACAAGGCTCGAAGCGGAACGCCGGTTGACTTGGAACTCGGCTATCGGATTTCGGACAGCTTAAAACTCATCATAACCTGCCTTGAGGTCTATTTGCCGAAACCCAAACGCTCCATAGACGGGCCAAACGGCATAGAATGTTCCTATGATTTTCAAGGTGCTAAAAACGACAAAGTCGGCAGAATGATGACTGTAACTCTTGTTAATGATGTGGAGGAGTATTAATGTTAAGGTTAAAAGTAAACAAAGAGCCGTATTGGCTGGAATTGGGCTATGGCGTGAAAGTTAAGGTCAAACCTTGCAATTCAGCCGTGTTTTACGAGGCAAAAGCCTATATGAACGCCAAATTGGCGGAGTTGGCCAAAGAATATAAAGCCAACAAGGCGGCGGGTCTGCCGGCGGTTGAAGATGTGGAAAATCCGATTAAGCGAGAAGCGTTGGCGGATAGATACCTGCTTATCGGGCTTGGCGTCGCCGGAATTTTGGAATGGAACGGCGTGTTTGAAGCCGATGAAGATAAAGCCGCGCCATTGACGGAAAGCAAAATAGACGAGCTGTTTTCAAATTTTTGGGCGGTGGCGGAGAACTTTCGCAATCAGTATTGCGGACTACAAGAGTTGTTGGAAGCGGAAAAAAACGCCTCCACGCCCGAGCCAAATGGCACTTCGGCGACGGGCGAAACTATTGTGACGGATGCGCCGACGGAGAAAATCTCTGCCCGTTCCACAAATGCCGTTACACCGAAACGGCCTTAAAAACCGTGGAAGGTTATCAGGCTTGGGAGATTTTGCTCAAACTCTCCGAGCCCGATCTGAGACAAGCGCTTAGCCTCGCTCAATATCTCGACTTTGATATTGATATAATGTCAGAGTTGCTTCCGGTCGGCGTTTATGCGATGAAAACCGCATTAAATGACAATTTGTCAGAGAGAAATTAAAAACTACAAATGTTTATATAAAATAAGAAAGAGCGAAATGTTTCCTCAAGAATCTTGACAATAACATTAAAAGGATATACACAAAAGCCAATAGACCCGCTAGGCCTCTGGTTTTACCAAGCACAATTAGCGGGTAAATTTTTATCAAAAGCTTGATATTTGAGACTTAAAGCTCGCAAAAAAAATTGCACATCATTTTACATTATTGTCCATTTGAGTGATAATATAAAATAAAGCTCTTGACTAATAATCAAAAACAAGCAGTAGTAGTCTTCAATGATTATTTTCTATGAGGGTGAATTATGGTTGAAATTACGAAAATTGAAACAGATTCTTTGGTGATGGGAAAAATATTTCTTTGTGCTTTTCGTTATTGCCTAGGTCGTAAAACCGCCGCTCCGTCAATATTTATTGAATATTTTACCGCACCAAATTTTTGGAATGCCATTACTAAAGAAGTAAAATACCAAATATATGATGAAATTATGCATTACGACAAATTATACAATCCAGATAAAAAATACATGGCTGAATGGTACAAATTAGCTGATAAAATATTGAAAGAAACAGGAAAGTTGTATTAATTTTTCATTTTGAATGAATAACTAATAAACATATCACAAGCAAAACAACAAATACATATATAAACCTAAGCCAAAATACCGGTTAAATGTTAGCCAAATCACCGGATAAATTTTTGACAAATCACCGATTTTTATATTGCAAATAAACATAAATTAAAAATACATATTGACAATAAATTTTTTATGAGTAAATATATTGTCAACAAGCCCCTCCCGCTAAAGGCAGAAATGTACAGCGAATACGGAGGGGTATTCTATTATAGGAGAACTTATGGATACTCGTATTTCTTTTTCTAAAAAAGCAAAATCTGCGGCCGAACTTTTAATGCAATTAAAAGATAGAGGAATGACAATTGACGATAATAATTTTGCATTAGATGTTTTGGATAAGGTTAATTATTATCGTTTATCTGGATATTGGTTCAAATTTCAAAATAAATGGCTTAAAAAAAATCAAATACCGGCAGATGCATCTTCTGAAGAAAAAAAACGATTAAATAATTTATTTGTTGTAGATGTGTCTTTTGCTAATATTGTTGATATTTATAAATTTGATACAAAATTACGTTCCTTATGTTTAGATGCCCTCGAAAAAATAGAAATTGCTATAGGTTCAGATATATGTGAGCATATGTGCAATTCTAAAGGCGGATATTGGTTCTTAGATAGAAATAATGTTTTGTCGGTAATTAAAAAACAAAAAGATAATACGAGTAAAGAAATATTTTCTTATGAAGTGTTGCTTGATGATATTGATGAAGTTATGAGACGCAATGAGCGTACAAAATGCATAAAGAGTTTTAAAAAAAAATATAATAATAAATACCCTCCTTATTGGATTCTATCACAATTAATAACTTTTGGGACGTTATCAAAATTATATACATCTCTTCCGTCTGAAGATAAAAAGCAAATTGCAAAAAATATTGGATTGAACATAGATATAATGGAAAAAAGTTTACAAACACTTGCTTATGTAAGGAATATTTGTGCTCACTATGCCAGATTATGGGATAATGAGAACAGTGTTACACCTGTCAATATACGTTTCAACCCTGTAGAACGCAATAGTCAATATAATTACGATTTTCACACGACAGGAAGTAATACAACATTTTTTCCTATTTTTTACCTGATATCATTTTATTTGAAAAATATTTATCCGGAATCTAAATGGTGTAATTTGATTATTTCAAAAGTTGATGAATATCAGAAAAAGACCACCACTAAAGATAATGTCCCTTTAATATCTTTTAAGAAAATGGGATTTCCGGAAAATTGGGAAAATTTGCCTTTATTTAAAGAGATGTTGCAGAATAAATAGTGAAATATAAGAGCAAATCTTACGCCTCAGCTAGACCGCTGGGGTGTTTTTTTATGGAAAAACGGATGAATGCGGTTAAAAATTTAAGCATCAGGCTGCAGGCTGTCGGCGGCGACAAAGTTCGTCAGGAATTTAAGTCGCTTGGAACGGACGGTCAAAAGGCTTTCCGTCAAATAACGCAGGTCATCACGCCCGCCAACGACAATCTCAAGGCCTTGAGCGACACCGCTAAAACTTTCAACGGCGTGTTGAAACAAGCCGCGGGATTGGTCGGAGCTTATGCTGGATTGCGAGGTTTGACAAGCGCTTTCAAAAACATCTTTAATATCAACAACGAGTTTGAAAGTCTGTCCGGTTCGCTCAAAACCGTTACCGGTTCGGCTGAAGGAGCGCAAAAAGCCTTTGCCATTATTGAAAAGTTCGCTCTGGACACGCCGTATCAGTTGGAAGAAATCGTGGAAGCGTTTATTCGCCTGAAGGCTCTTGGATTGGAGCCGAGTATGGAGGCTCTGACCAGTTACGGCAACACGGCGTCCGCCTTTGGTAAAAACATTATGGATTTTACCGAGGCTCTGTCCAACGCCGTGATGTTTAACTTTCGTTCGCTTCGGTCGTTCGGCATCTTGGCGACCACCGAGGGCGACAAGGTTAAATTCACGTTTCAGGGCGTGACAACGGAAGTCGCCAAGAATTCCAAGGCGATTGAGCAATATCTGCGGCGTATCGGTGATGTGAACTTCGGCGACGCCATGATGGAACAAATGAACACCATGGGCGGCGTGTTGTCAAATATTGAAGATGCTTTCGGCAAAGCCGCCAGAACCATAGGCGCCACCGGATTAAACACCGTTATCACCGACGCTTTGAAACAATTTAACGATTTGATAGACAACTCCGAAACCGCCGCCGAAACAATCGGCACGGTTTTGACCGCCGCGGTGAAACTCGCCGGCAAGGCGTTTTTCACTCTGGCGGAAAATCTAGACCTTGTCGTAACCTTGCTGACGGTTCGTCTCGGTTCATCCGCCGTTTTAGGCGCGGTTAACCTGCTCAGAGCCGGTGTCGGATATCTGCAGGTTTCGTTCGCCGGATTGTCGGTTCAAGTGAAATCGGCGGTTGCCGGCATTGCGATGATGAGCCGAGTCTCCAAACTCGCGGCGGCTCAAATGGCGGCAACGGCCTTGACCGTCGGTGCGTTAAAAAGCGCGTTGGCGTTGGTTGGCGGTCCGGTTGGAGCGGCAATTCTCGCCGTGACCGCTCTTTATAAACTTGTGGACAGTCATGATGTCGCCAAACGGGCGGCGAAAGACCACGCCGAAACCTTGAAACAACTGCAAAACGAACTAAAAAACACAACCGAAGAAGCGGCGAAGTTCTCTGCTGAACAATCCAAGGACATGGCGTTGGCGGAATGGGGCTTGAAACTTAAAACCGCCGAGCAAAACATCAAGGATCTGCGACAAGAACTGAAAAACACCGGCGGTTTGTCGCTGACCACCAGATTGACGCCCAACACTTTGCTTAAAGATTACGAGGTTTACGCCAAAGATTGGGCGGAAACTTTACGGCAATCCAAAATTGATTTGGAGCGATACGAACAGGAAATCTGGAAGTTGGCGGCGGAATATCCTGATTTTCAACCGCAGGCGAAATCCGTTCAAGACAAACTTCTGCTGTTGAAAGCTGCGGAAAAAGACGCGTGGAAAGCCCGAGACGAGGTGAAATATTTGCAAAATCCGGAACTGCGCCCCAAAGACGAGATAAAGACGCAAACCACGGTGGAACCGACTGTCACACTTGACGCCGACAAGTATAAAAAGAACATTGAAGACATCAAACAAAAGATTTTAGAGTTGAAAACACCATACGAGCAAGCGATGGCCAAAGCCGACGAGTGGCGAGCCAACGCCTTGAAAAATCTGAACGCGAGCTTTGCCGATTATGATGAATACAAGCAAAAAATCGAGCAGGTTTACGCCGATATGGTCAAAAAAGCCGATAAAACGGCACTTGATTCCTCAAAATCATTGGCGGACGGTTTCAAACGAGGCTTTGTGAATTTACAAAATGAAGCGAGTGACTTTGCAAGCCTTGCCGAAAGCACCGTTAAAAACGCTTTCAACAATATGGAAAACACGCTGGTTTCGTTTGTCACAACCGGAAAAGCGAGCTTCGCCGATTTTGCCAACGCCATTGTTGCGGATATGGCTAGAATTGCCATTCGGCAAGCGATAACCCAGCCACTTATGACCGGCATCGGAGCTTATTTCGGCTTTGGAGCGGCGCACACAGGCGGAGTTGTCGGCAAAGAAAGCCTGATGACACGTTCGGTTAGTCCGCCGGTGTTTGCCGGTGCTCCTAAATTTCACAGCGGCGGTATTGTTGGGGATGAAATTCCGATTATCGCCAAACGGGGCGAAGGCGTTTTTACCCGTGAGCAGATGAAAGCCCTCGGCTCGTCCGGCGGCGCCAATGTCAACATCAGCGTCAACGTGGTCAACAAAGCCTCGAACGAGGTTAAAACCTCGATTACAAAATCAAATCAGGGCGACGGCAAGTTCAGCCTTGATATTATGATTGAAAAAATAGAGGGAGCGATAGGCAAAAACATTACCAAAGGCGAAGGCTTGTCGCCGATTTTAGAACAACGCTACGGACTTAATCCGGCTTATGGAAGTTATCGTTAGATTTTTTTGCTGTTCCATGTCCATAATGGTCTGAAAGAGGTTCTTCACAGTGATGTATAATCTTCCCGTTATCATCTTTGACAACTTCTTTGTATTTGTCATTTTTCCGATCAATTAAGCGTTCTTTTTGAACATATCCGCTTTCGGTAACTTGTGACCTATCAAATCCTTGTTGATATTCAAACACTATTTTCTTTTTACTAGGCAACGCATCATTCTTTGCTTTTGCTTCAAACTTATCGCGAATGTTGAAAGATTCATTTTCGATACGTCTGTCATATTTGGTTAGATTTTTTGAACCACATTGTGGGCAAAAACCTTCTGTATAATCAAATTCTTGACCACAATCATCACAAATGAATGTAACTATAATTTTAGTCATAGATACCTCCTATCTAGGTACTATACCATCAAGGAATTAAAATGACAACGATTACATTTCCCAAACGACTGCCCTATCCAACGGTTGAGAGTTATTCCATTCGGCCTGACGAAGCGATTATCCGCACCGACATGGAAGCCGGACCGGCTCGGCAACGTCGCAGATACACGCAAACTCCGAGTAAAATCGCCGTTAAATGGATTATGTCTCCTGAACAGTTTTGTCTGTTTGAGGCTTGGTATAAATATTACGCCAAAGAAGGAGCCGAGTGGTTTGTCATCACGTTGCTTGGCGGTATCGGTTTAACCGAGCAAGAAGCCAGATTTACCCAACAATTTGAAGCGAGCATAGCCGCCGGCCGGCTTTGGCAAATCACAACTGAATTGGAAATCCGAGACCGCCCGACTATCGGTGAAGACGCGACACTTATCATTATGGATTCCGATTTTCAAAAATTGGAATTGTCCGTGGACAGGCTTCACACTCTTGTACACAAATCTTGCCATCAAAAACTGAATTAGGAGAGTTTTGCTAATGCCAAACATGCAGGAAAGATTGGACGCCGCCGTTAACAAAGCGGAGGTAGACACAGGATTATTGCACAATGTCGTTCACGGCTCCATTGCGACGGAAGTCGACACCGAGGGCGGAAAAGTGCCGAGTGTCGCCAAAGTTTTAAACGACATACGGGTTTTAATAGAAGCCGACGAAGCTATTTTGTATTTGGTAGCCAACGGCGACCAAACAACCGTTGTTCAAACTAAAAACGGCGAAGTGCCAAGCGCGGCGAAAATCATCCACGACACTAAAACGGCGATGGACAGAGACGCCAAGACTTTTCACGACATCGCCAACGGCGACGCGGAAACCGTGGTTAAAACTGAAAACGGAAATGTCTCAAGCGCGGCTAAAACCATAAAAGATATTAAAGACAGCATAATTTCAGGCACCCATAATCTGGTGGAGCAAGCGCAAACCGCCGCCACGACGGCGACTGAACAAGCAAATAAGAGCGCGAACGCCGCTTTGAGAGCTTTGGAAGCTGAAAACAATGGCAAACAATCGGCGAAAGAAGCCAAAATATGGGCTGAAGGCTCGGATGAGGAAGTCGCCGTTTTAGGCGGCGAGCACTCCGCCCGTGAATGGGTGGAGCTGGCGGAACGAACGACCAGAGGCAGTTTTCCAACCACGGTTTTCGGCGTCGCCTCCACCAATCAAACAATTCTTTCCTTGCCGGAAACGCTTAACGAAACAGAGCAAATTCTATCGGTTAACGTGGAAAATTCATCGTTGATGCCCGACACTTACACGCTTTCAAACGACGGCAAATCCGTGGTGCTGAAATATCCTCTCACGGAAAACGAACGCTGGAGCGTGAAGTATTTGACTGATTTTCAATCAATGAACGCCGCATTGGACAATGTTTTGTACGAAGACATGTGAGGTGTTGAATGGCGAACGATAAAAGTAAAATTCCGGCGTCTCGTGTCATAGCCGACACCACGCCGGTTGTCGGCAGCGGCAATCTAATCACTTCCGGCGCGGTGGCGACGGCGGTCAAACAAATCAAAGAAGAGGCTAAAACCGATTCCGAAGGCAACGACATCGGCAAAACTTACGCCAAGATCGCCGATGTTATTTTTTATGAAGAAATGGATTAAAATTTAGGAGAAAACACAATGACCACAAAGAAAATTAAATTGAAAAACGCAAACGGCGACTACTTGGAGCCTTACACCACGAATGTTCCCGACGCTTCGGAAACCACAAAAGGCTTGGTTCAAACTGAAAGCGTTCCGACGGCTAATTCTGAAAAAGTTCCGACCTCCGGCGGTGTCAAAACCGCTTTGGACGGCAAATTGGATAAAACCGCCACGGCGGAAAAAGCGACGTCCGACGCTTCCGGCAATGTCATCACAACCACTTACGCCACCAAAAACGAAATGTCGGCGGTGGAAACGACTGCAAACACGGCTAAAAGCATCGCCGAGGGACGAGCTAGGGCCGTTTCGTTTGAGAACTATTCCACATTGGCGACATCGTTGAATTCCGCCGCCAACACCGAATACAAAGTTGGAGACAATATTTTCATTCAAGCCGGCGATGTGCCTGATTTATGGATTTACTCGGTTGAAAGCGGCAACGCCGACTACGCTTACATAAACGACGACGCCATTGTTTCGGCTTTGCAAACAAACGGTTCGCTGCAAATCGGCTATTATAAAGTGGCGGCTATGGAAACCGGTAAAGTTGATTTATCAGGTTATGTGGCGACCAGCAGAACGATTAACGGGAAAGCGTTGTCTTCAAACATCACGCTGTCCGCCGCGGACGTGGGAGCTTTGGCGGCCGGCGAAACCGCCGCAAAAGCGACGGCGGACGCCGAAGGCAACGACATAGCCTCCACCTATGCGAAATTGACCGACATAATTTCTTTTGAAGAAATGTGAACTTTATGGAGACAACAATGGCGAACAGACCTGTTAAACTCAAAAACCGCGGCGGCGACTACCTCTATCCCTACACGGACAACATTCCGACCGCGAGCACCAGCGTCGCCGGAAAAGTGAAACTTGACGCCAGTCCAACCTCCGGCTCGAGCAACGCTATTACCTCGGGGGCGGTTTATTCCGCCCTCACCGGCAAATTGGCGGCAAACGGCACGGCAAGCAAGACCACGTCCGACGCCAACGGAAACAACATAGCGGCGACATATGCGACAAAAAACGAATTGACAACCGTGAAAAACAGCATTCCGGTTGACGGCAATCTGGTTCACAAATCAGGCGACGAGACTATCGGCGGAACAAAAACTTTCAGCGCGAGCCCCATTCTGCCGACTCCCGCCGTTGGCGACAACTCCGCCAAGGGCGTGACCACAGCCTATGTGAATAACAAATTTAAAAAAGTGTCGGCTCTTCCCGCCAATCCGGACGCAAACACGTATTACTTTATACCGGAGTGACAATATGCCCGTATATTTTGGAAGCCATAAAATTGACAAGATAAGTGTAGGAAACACTTCAATCGGCAAAGTTTACAAAGGCGGCGAACTGGTTTATCAAAGAACAAAAGGATTGAAGTTCTACGTGGCGTCTTATAATGAAAGCACCTTTAAGAATTACATTTACTACGACATCGTCGGTTTGCTGGGGTCTTGGTCAACTTCCGGATATGTGGCGTTTTGCACCTATAAGCAAAAATACATTCCCGACGGCAACGTATTTCCTGAATCAAAAATATATCTGATTTCCGGAACATTGGGAACCAGCGGTTCAAAAGTTGGTTCCAGCTCGTCTTCTCACGCCGCTTACATAAAAACGCTGAACATAAACGGGCTGACCTGCTACGTTTATCACGGAGATTCCGGTCTCGGAGACCCTATTATGTTTGTGCTGCCGGATTCAACCGTGAATAATTACACCATAAACAATTCCGAGTTTATACAAGCGTCAAATGGCGACATAGTTGTTCATCCAAATGCGGTCACAAATGATTCCTTCATCTACGAAACCTACTCTTACGGCACTCATTACGGCCCGTACACCGTGAACCGAGAGACTAACGACGTATTAACCTTTACCAAAGAAAACGGTTTTATCTAAAGGAGCAAACTATGAGCGACTTTAATTACAACGAAATAATCGAATATATCAACGACACTTTTGATGAAAATTTTGAAGAAGCTAAAAAATGGGCGAAAAACCATAACACGACGCTTGAAGAGCTTGTGGAACGGCGAACAGTCCGTAATGGCGCGCTTTACCGCTATTTTCAAATCGGCGGCGACTTTAGAGCGTCGGAACCAACGGAAGAACAAGTTAAAATGCAAAAAATCACGCAATTAAAAAGACAGTTGTCTTTAACCGACTACGCCGTGATTAAAATAGCCGAGGGCGCGGCCACAAAAGAAGAATACGCCGAACTCATCGCCCAACGCCGGCAATGGCGGCAAGAAATCAACAATCTAGAGGCTGAATGATGACCGACACCACTTTGTCAGAAGCGTTGAAAGAGGCGTACGCTTCCGCGCCAAGCGACATAACGATATTGCACACTTTGGAGCTCCGGCATCCGGCTTTTGTTGACGAACAAGGCCGTAAAACGGCTATCCGAGTTGTGCGTGACAACGTCAGTCATAAATGCGCTCTAGAAAGCTCGGCTCCGCTTGACGCTGGCAAAACCGTGGAATTCGCGGCGATGGCGTTTGATTTGGAGCTTCCGCCGGTTGAAACCATTCCCGTGCCGGAAATCACGGTTACTTTGGACAATGTTTCAACGGAGATTGTTCAATATTTGGATCAAGCCATAGAAACGCAGGATATGATTGAAATGACCTATCGTCCTTATCTTTCCAATGATTTGTCTTGCCCTCAGATGGATCCGCCAATCACGCTGACGATTACCAACATTTCAGTCGATGTGCTGAAAATAACGGCGACCGCCAGAATGATGGACATCGGCAACAAGTCCTTTCCTGCGGAAAACTATACGGTTAAAAATTATCCTGGATTAAGTAGATAAAGATTGACTTTTGTAAAAACATAATATACTAGGTTTACTAGATATATTGTGTTATAAAATACTTTTAGTGTGGATCTAAATATATGACAGATTTCGATTTACAGCCCGTCTTCAATTCTATGGTAGAATGGCCTCCTAATGATATTAACTCAGACAAACTAGATAGGCAAAATTATATACCTCTTGGAATTTCTATTAAATTAAAGAAAGGGGTATCGGTAAAAAAAGAAAAGTTTTTTGAACTTATGGAATTTCTTCGAAAAGAGCTATCTAGTTGGCGTCCGCCTTTAACAGATAGTTTTCTCGCAAAAAATGTTGGAAATTTTTTAATGAACGCCTATTCAGGAGATTTTAAAGAAAAAAAGGTTGAAGAATTGTTAAATATATTTAAATTACTTAAAAAAAAGAAAGTTAATATTTATGTAAAAATTTTTAACGTGCAAACAGATATTGGAGAGTATGATGGAGGATCTTTTCTTTTATTTCATCCAATGTATTTTATAAAAACTTATCCAAACCATTTAATGTATCCATTTATAAATTCAGAGGGAATAAATCAGGATACAGCTTTGCATTCAGGAGTTGTTTTTAAAAATGTTGAGATACTTGAGGAAGATGATGAATATCTAAAAACAATTATACAAGAAAAGACTGAAGAATTTATAAATATTATGGGTGTTGCACTTGGCGATAAAGATAATGCTCAAAAAATTTCATCTGATTTCAATTGTATGGGTATGGAATATCATTTGTTAAATAAGGATATGTTTGAGACAAATTCTTCTTTTTCGAGTGCTGGAAGTACTTTTATAAAAGGTAGTGTTAACTTGAAGACAGAATTATTTTTCTCGCAACATAAAAAATTATTTGATCTTCTTCAAAAACGCGACAATCAATTAAAGGAAAAGCTTTATAAATCTATCCTGTGGCTTGGAAAATCATTGCGGACCGAAAATATAGATGATAGCTTTTTACAAGTTGCAATTGCGCTGGAATGTTTACTGACAAAACAAGATAAAGGATATTATATTAACCCTTCAATTACATATTCCATATCGGAAACCCTTGCCTTTCTTATAGGCGAAACAAAAGAGCAACGAATAGATAATTTGAAAGTGATAAAAAAAATGTATGGTGAAAGATCAGCCATAGTTCATTCGGGAAAATCAAAAATAACAATAAATCAATATTATGAATTTTTTCATCGAGTTAGAATAGGAATATACAAGATACTTGATCTAATGGAAGAGCATAATTTCAAAAATATTGAAGAACTTTATAATTACATTGATGAACTGAAATTTTCTTAGAAATTTATCTATCTTCAGTGTTTTTTTATGACCTAAAATGGTAAAATAATGCCTCATTTTGCAAATAAATACATAGGTCGCCCGTGGGTGGCTGGCGCACAAGGTCCCGATAGCTTTGACTGTTGGGGCTTTGCGCGTTATATACTAAAACACGAGTACGGACACAATGTGCCGCAAGTTAATATCAATCCTGATAATTTACGAGATGTTTTGCACGCTTTCAAAAATGATTTGGCTTTTCAATCGTTTTATGAAGTTGCACAACCTCGTGATGGAGATGTGGTATTGATGCGGCAAGCTAAAAATCCGGTTCACGCCGGTATATGGCTTGACGTTGACGGCGGAGGCGTTCTGCATTGTTGCCGTAACAGCGGCGTGGTGTTCCAAGACACGCCGTCACTTAACGCAACCGGCTGGTTCTTGCATAGTTTTTATCGGGTGAAAGATTCGTCAGACATCGTCTGACGAATTTGATACGCACTGCGTAACGAATTTCCTACACTGTGTAGGAAATTCAGTAGACACTATCTATGAAATTTGCGGAGATTATAATCTAATGCTTTACTTTAACTATTTCACAAACCATTGTCAGCCAGACAAGGGGCGGATAAGCGCGGCCGTTCAAATGAATAGGATAAAATTATAAAATATAACGTTTAAATAGCTTGTTACTTACTTGACATAGACTGATAAAAGTCGTATATTGACATTATAAAAGTCGTATATTGACAAAGGAAAAGTAAATGAAAACAAGAAATACACTGCTATATAAAATAAAATTACGTGTCAAAAAACGAAAGGATTCAACTTTTGTGTTAAATGACTTTTGCGACTTTATTAAAGAATATGACTATGATCAAGTTTTAAGAGCTTTGCGTATTTTAACGACTGAAAAAATACTAGTTAAAATAGGCAGAGGTATCTATGCTAAAACAAAAATATTATCCAATGGAGCTGTCATTTTAAGCAAATCTTTAAGTGATTTAGCAATAGAAGCTCTAAAAAAATTAGGTATTACAACAAGCAAATCTAAATTATGGCTAGATTATAATTCGGGCAAAACAACCCAAGTCCCAACCGGAAGAGTTATTGCCGTCAGCAAACGTGTCCGTAGAAAAATAAGCTATAATGGTTACGAAATAGAATTTGAAAGTATTTAACATATGAAACAATTAAATATTGAAATTTTTGAGCAAATAGCTTTTGATAAAGGTTGTGATATTGCGTTTCCACTAAAAGAAAAAATGTTAATAGAAGTGATAAGCCAACTTATTTCTAGATTTTACAATGAAAATGGCAAATTAATCTTTGGCGGTGGTACGAGTTTGGTTAGTGCTTATGGAGAACTTACCAAACGTTTTAGCGAAGATGCGGATTTTAGATTTGTACCCTGCCCAAAATCAACCAAAAATATACGTGTTGAATTAGTCAACATTGCAAACACTCTGGATGGATTTAAACTGATTGAGGCTCCAATATCAGATAGTCACAAAATAGAATTTCGTTTTGAAGACAGCAAGCATTTTATAAGAGAACATTCTTCATTACGTCCATATATAAAATTGGAAGTGTTTTTCACGGATAATCTCTTTTATAGACCAATAAACCGTCCAATTTGTTCTTGCTATAATAAATGTGCTCTATTACCTGCGGAAACAGAAGCTCTTTGTGTTTCTTTACAAGACACTGCTATAGATAAAATAAGTTCTTTTTTATGGCGGATTTATTCTGATAATACCATTAAAAGCTCTTTTGCACCTGCTGATATGAGACATTTGCATGATTTGTATTTTTTAACACAACAATTTAAAATAGATGATGAATTTAAACAATATGTTCTAACTGTCGCAAATTCTGATATTAAATATAGATTAAAAGAAAATCTATCATTTAAGGATGTGGCTAAACAAGTCCTTGTACAGCTAAAGAATAATCAAAAATATCAAAATGATTTTATTCGATATGTCAAAAATATGTCCTATGCCAAAACAAATGAACAATTAAATTTTGATAACGCCTATACCACATTTGCGGCTTTATTAAATAAACTTAGCGGAGAATAATAATCCTACCCTCCGCATAATTTGCGGAGATTACATAATCTAATGTTATACTTTAACTATTTTACAAACCCTTGCCAGCCTGACAAGGGGCGGATAAGTGCGGTTGTTCAGCAGCCTAAAACAGTTTGGCAGCTTGTTAAAGAGCAAAAAGTTGACTTAACCATGCCGATTTTATGCCTGATTAACGGCGTGCCGGTAATGCGAGAAAATTGGAACAATTTACTGAATGACAATGACATTGTAAACATTGTCTCGCTGCCTCTCGGTGGCGGCGGTGGCGGTTCCAATCCGGTGCGGGTTGTGCTTACGGTGGCGGTTATCGTCGCTTCGGTTTACACCGGCGGAGCTGTCGGCGCGGCGTACGGCGCAGGCTGGGGAGCCACCGCGGCCGCCGGCGTGTCCATCAGTGGCGGAATTCTGGTAAACACACTTGTGCCTACTCCAAAACCGACTTTAAACGGAATGACCTCGTCGTCTTACACCCAAAGTCCGACATATTCCCTGCAAGCGCAAGGCAACTCCGCCCGCTTGGGCAATCCAATACCGGTCATTTACGGCAGACATCTGATTTATCCGGACTTTGCCGCTCATCCGTATTATCGTTATCAAAACAACGAACAATATGTTTATCAGCTTCATTGCATCGGGCAAGGTTCGTATGACGTGGAGCAAATACTCGTTGAAGACACGCCGATAAGCGCATTCAAAGAGATAACCTATAAAATCATCAACCCTGGCGAAAGTAACACTTTATTTAATGAAGACGTGGTTACTTCCGCCGAAGTCGCCGGTCAGGAACTGTTAAAAGGCGCAATTGTCGGCGGCTTTGTGCTTAATCCCACGGAAAGTGAAATCAATAAAATAGAAATTGACGTCGCTTGTCAGCGTGGATTGTATTACGCCAACGACAATGGCGGGCTTAGTGAGAAGACCGTTCAATGGATGGTTGACGCTCGTCTTATTGACGATGAAGACAACGCTCTCGGCGACTGGTTCACTTTGGCCACGGAAACTCTAACCGGCTCCACGGTCAACGGTATTTACCGGACTTATAATTATTCGGTGGCGCAAGGTCGGTACGAGGTTCGGGCGACAAGGCTTGACGACAAAGACGACAGTTCTCGCTCCGGCCACGAACTGCGCTGGATTTCCGCCAAAGGTTACGTGGTGTCTGACAAAAACTACGGCAATGTCACGCTGTTGGCCATAGTGATGAAAGCGACCGACAATCTTTCGCAACGAGCCAGCAACTTGATAAACTGCGTTGTAACACGCAAACTAAAAACTTGGTCGCCAAACAGCGGTTGGAGCGGTTTGACGCCAACCCGTTCCATCGCTTGGGCTTTGGCGGACATTCTAAAAGCCGACTACGGCGCGAAACTAACCGACAAATCCATTGATTTAAACGCGCTTTATCAATTGGAACGAAAATGGTCGGTTCGCGGCGACACGTTCAACGGCGTGTTTGACAGCAAATTAACGGTGTACGAGGCTCTTTCCAGAGTGGCGAAAGTCGGACGCGCGGTGGCTTTTATTCAAGGCGGAATCGTGCGTTTCGTGCGTGACGAGCCCAAAACTATTCCCGTCGCTCTGTTCGGGCCTAGAAACATTGTCAAAAACTCTCTTTCCATTCAATACATAATGCCGTCCGAAGACACCGCCGACAGTGTTTGCGTGCAGTATTTTTCTGAAAAAACTTGGAAAACTTCGGAAATTACCGGAACCTTCAGCGGTTCCGCTTCAGATAAGACAGCGACGGTGGAATTGTTCGGCTGCACAAATAAAGAGCAAGCTCAGCGCGAAGCCGTCTACATGGCTTTGGCCAACCGTTATCGGCGGCGAGTCGTGACTTTCAGCACCGAGCTTGAAGGTTTGATTCCGACATACGGAGATTTAATCGCCATCACGCACGACATGGCGCGTTGGGGACAAGGCGGTGAAATTATAGCGCGAAATGGTCTAAAACTCACGTTGTCCGAGCCGGTTGCTTTTACCGACGGCGTTAAAAACATATTGGCTTTGCGAAACAAAAACGGTTCGCTTGGCGGTGTGTATGAAGTGACGGCAACTGAACTTAGCACCGAAGTAACGCTGAAAACTCCGCCGGATATTGAAATATTAACATCCTCAGGAACCGAACGCACGCATTTTGCCTTTGGCACGGCAGACAAATGGAGTGTTTTCGCCCGTGTCACCGGTATTCGCCCTCGCTCTAATCAAGTGGAAATAACAGCGGTTATAGAAGACGACCGAGTGCATCAAAATTAAGGAAAAAACTATGGATTGGCTGCAATTTTTGCAAATAGTCTGTGTTCCGGCGTTTGTTTGGCTGGTTCATAAATTCGGCGAAATGCGCAAGGAACTGAATGATTTTAAGGTTCAAGTCGCCAAGGAATACGCCACACAGGTAAATATCAATCGTCTTGAACTCAAAATCGACGAACTTCGGCAACTTATTTGGGAGATACATAATGAAGCGAAAACTACCACGAGGAATAAGAAATAACAACCCCGGCAACATACGTCACGGACAGAATTGGCTGGGTTTAGATCAACAAAGCGGGAAAATCGATCCCGCTTTTTGCGTGTTCACATCACCGGTTTACGGCATCAGAGCGCTGGCGAAGGTATTGATAAACTATAAGAAAATACATAATTTGCGCACGGTGCGGCAGATTATCGGTCGTTACGCCCCTCCGAACGAAAATCAAACGAAGGCGTATATTCAAGCGGTGGCGAAACAGCTCGGCGTTTATCCTGACACAGTCATAGATATTGAAGAAAAAGGCGTGCTTTGCGTGTTCATCAAAGCCGTGATCCGTATGGAAAACGGCGTGCAACCGTATTCAGACGATACAATTTTACAAGGAATTAATCTTGCTTCTTAACCCACCCTAACAAGGCTTTTTTTATGAAAGGAATAAATATGCTTAAACTTATTGAGCTTTTAAAACTTAATCAGCCATCCACATGGCGTGGTTTAATCGGTCTTTTGTCAGGTCTGGGCGTGGCAATAAGTCCTGAGTTGGCGGAACACATTGTCGCTTTGGCCGTTTCCGCGTTCGGTATTGTGGAAATTGTCAGAAGTGAAAAGACTGGCAAGTAAAAGTACAATTGACGACAATAATATAAGATGAATTGTGTACCTCTCATTAGCGATAATGGGAGGTTCTTTTTTTGTATTTAAATGGAGATAAATAAAATGATATACGGATATGTAAGAGTTTCAACCGACAAACAAACTTTGGAAAATCAAAGATTTGAAATTAATAATTTTTGCCTAAGTGAAAACATTAAAGTTGAAAAATGGATAACTGAGACTATTAGCGGAACCAAAGATTTTGAAAAACGAAAACTCGGAAAATTGCTAAAAAAACTCAAAAAAGGAGATATTTTGATATGCTCGGAAATTTCGCGTCTAGGCCGAAATTTGCTGCAAATTATGACAATTCTTAATCTTTGTATGAAAAAAGAAGTTCAAGTTTGGACTATTAAAGACAATTATCGCTTAGGTGTGGATATCCAAAGTAAGGTCTTGGCTTTTGCTTTTTCGCTATCAGCAGAAATTGAACGAAATTTAATTAGTCAACGTACCAAAGAAGCCCTAGCCCGCCTTAAAGCTAACGGTAAAAAATTAGGACGCGTAAGCGGCAGTAAAAACAAAAAACATATTTTAGATGGCAAAGAACAAAGCGTCTTAAAACTTATCCACAAAGGCGTGCCTAAAACACAGGTGGCAAAAATCCACGGTGTCAGCATTTACACCATCTATCAATTTTTGAAAAATAAAGACCTTTGAAACATTGGAAAATTCTGCATCACAGCAAATTTATACCACATTAGAATTTAAGGTTCGTTTATATCTTATACTATTAAACCGCGATTTGAGTCAATGACAATTCTAGTTTTAGTGCAAAAAATTACTTAAATATCAACATATTCTGTATTTTTTTGCCACCTTTTAACATTTATGGACATCAAACGAACCTTACACGCTAATAACTTTTGAGCCGATAAAGATGATAGTTGGTTACATAAATAGCAATAAAAAGAACGTTGATGTTGTAACACAACGTCAGGTTATTAGTGACTATGCTCAGGCTAATGGTTTGATTATAGATGCTTTTTACACTTATGATAATGTATCGCAGCTGGTGGATAGTTTTCAGACCGGCGGACACACTGTGCTATTTGCCAACATTGTCAGCGTGGGCGGAACTTTGGCTCAAGTTAATGATAATTTGCGTTTTTTATTAGCTAAAGACCTAAAAATCATCAGCATTAAAGAAAATATGTGTTTAGAATCGGGCAAAGAAGCAGATTTTTTATTACAAGGCTTGGAACAAGCTTTAGAGATTATGAAAAGTATGATTTCGGTTGTCGCAAAACGAGCTTTGGCGAATAAGAAAGAACAAGGTTATAAACTTGGTAGAAAAGTCGGCAGCATCAATAAAAAGTTTATTTGGAGCGGCAAAGAAGAGGAGATTAAGAGCAAATTGCTTGCTGGCGTCACCCGCCGCCAAGTCGCCAAAGACACAGGAATGTCCATCTTTTCGCTTTATAACTACATCAACCAAACACCAGAACTTAAAGAAGCTTTGTGGGGTAAAAACGATGACTAAGATTGCCGTACATTTGCATCTGTATTACCTCGAACAGCTTGATGATATTTTGCAACGATTAAGTTACTTAAACGGCTATGATTATGATTTGTTTGTCACAATGTCAGAATTAAATCCGCAGGCTCAAGAAAAGATTTTGAAATTTAATCCCCAAGCAACACTTTGGCAAATTCCGAATTTAGGTTATGATGTTGGTCCGTTTATTGATTTTTTGCATAAAATAAAACTTGATGATTATGACTATATCTTGAAAATCCACACTAAACGCATCAGTGGCGATTATTGTCTGTTTAAACACAAACGCTTCAGCGTAAAGACATGGCGGAATATGCTGCTTGACGGCGTGTTATACTCTCAGGAGGCTGTGCAGAAGAATTTGCGTATAATGGCGGAGAATCCTTCCATAGGAATGATTGGCAATGATTATGTTTTAACCGATGAAAAAGAGTGTTTGCTGCCATTGCAGACGCTGACGGCAGAAATGCAGAAAATCGGTTTAACTATGCCTGAAGATTTACATTTTATCGCAGGCACTATGTTTTTAGTGCGGGCTAAATTGCTGCAGCCGTTTTTGAAATATCAAATTACTGATTTTACTATTTCCGATAAAGACATTCACGACAATACATTGGCACACGTTTTAGAACGTCTGTTCGGCTTAGCTGTAACGGCGCAAGGCTGTAAAATCCATGGTGTAAAATATCGCCATTATTGGCAAGAAACTACTATTGCAGCAGTTAAACGTTTTCTGTTTCAAAAGAAAATAACTCATAAAGGCAAGCTTATTATAAAAATATTTAGAATACCGGTAGTTGTAATAAAATTATATCCATATAGCAACTTTCAAGAAGTTTTGGCATATAAAATAAAGCGTTTGATAGTTGTTATAGCTAGATTACTTTGTCTTATAGATAAAAAATCTGCCCGCCGTAAAATTATCAAATTAAAGGGAAAATATTTATCGCGCCGCTCATATAAAAAAGGATTGCTTCTGACTAATAACGGCAT
>CAVKTH010000002.1:0-74797 GCA_963659495.1 Bacteroidaceae bacterium
ACCATGAAAAAAGTGTGTAAAAAAAACGACCGTTATTTTTACACACTTTTTCTTTATATAACTATTTGTTTTTATACAAAAATACCTCTGAAATATGGGTTTATCAGAGGTAAAATTTTAAGATTTTTTATATATCTTATTTATAGGATTCAATCCATGAAGAAATTGTGGACTGAGTGTTCAGCCCGACTTTAGTATCTACCTGTTTGCCGTCCTTGAACAAAAACATAGTCGGAATGCTGCGGATGCCAAACTGGCTGGCTGTTTCCGGCGAATCATCAACATTCATTTTATAAATGGTAACATCGCTGCCCATTTCCTCGTCAATGGCTTCCAAAATAGGTCCCAGCTGACGGCACGGACCGCACCACTCTGCCCAAAAATCTACCAAAACAAGCCCTTTAGAATTTAAAACATTCTCTGAAAACTGGTTGTCGGTTAATGGTTGTGTCATAATTTTTCTCCTTACTTTTATAAAAACGATAACTTCTATATAGTCTTATTTTTGTTAATATTAAAGACTATTAGCAAATAAGACAACAGATTTTTCAGCCAACCCGCATCAATCTGGTTTCATTAGTCCATAAAATATAGGTTTCAACCGG
The DNA here is from genome assembly GCA_963659495.1 of Bacteroidaceae bacterium. Taxonomy (GTDB): domain Bacteria; phylum Pseudomonadota; class Alphaproteobacteria; order RF32; family CAG-239; genus RUG410. The sequence goes on from CAVKTH010000002.1 coordinate 606, forward strand.
CTTATCGGGATATATTTTCTGCAGCAAATCGGCGTATACGCCCAGCTGTTTGATATAGGCCGGAGAAGTGGAGGCTAAATCTTTGGCGGCAGGACGGTTGGTTTTGAAATCTACAATCATGATTTTCTGCGGCAAAATAATCAGCCTATCCAGCTGGGCAGAAATAATTTTTCCGCCGGACTCGCCGATTACCGGAACTTCGGCACGGGAGTTTTCGCCGAATATCTCGGCAAATTCCGGATTATCCAGCAAAGCCAAAACTTCCTGCTTTATCTGCTGCTTTTGCTGTCCGCTAAAATCTTCGGCATTCTTATCCAGATATTCGCTCAGCAGATTTCCGCGGTTTTCATGGCTTTGCGGCAAAAACTGCAGCAGCTTGTGAATCAAAATGCCGCGGCGGTAGAAATTTCCGTTTTCCAGCAGCGGAGAAACCGAATCTTCATCCTGCTCCTCATCCAGATGCGACGGAGTATACGGCTTAGCCAGCAGAGATTCTGCCTCCGCGGCTTTATTCATCCATTCTTCTTTAGCCGGAACCGCGTTTTGCGCCAGACTGCTTTCATCTTGTTTTTTAGCAATTACTTCCGGCTCCACAATCTCAAAATTATCGCCGGACGGCTGGCCGCATTCCTGCAAAGTCTGCTTGCAAAGCTCATACCACGAGCGCTTATCCGCGCCGTCTTTTCCGGCGAAACCGCAAATATAAAGCCGGTCTTCGGCGCGGGTCAGAGCCACATAAAGCAAACGGCGGTATTCTTCAAAAGCTTTGGCGCTGTTTTCATTTTTGATTTCCGTACAGTTTTGGTCGTAACACCCGCTGTTCAGCGGATAATAAGCCATATCCTGTCCCCAAAGCAGCGCCTGCTCGTTTTTAATATTTTTAATACGCACGGTATCAGGCAAAAACACCACCGGTGCCTGCAATCCTTTAGAACCGTGAACCGTCATCAGCCGCACTGCATCCGTATCTTTCTGCTCGGTTTCGCGCTTAACTTCAACTTCGCTGTGGCCAATCCAATCTATAAATCCCTGCAGGCTAGGCACATGCTCCTGTTCATACGAAATCGTCAAGTTTATAAACTCGTCCAAAGCGTCTTCTACTTCCATTCCCATTCGCTCGGTAAACTTATAGCGCCCGTTCATGGTTGTCAGCACATAGTTAAACAATTCATAAGGACGAACAAAATCCAGCATGTTTGACAAAGTTTTCAAATCATTATAAACCGCCGCATATTCAGGAAAATCGCCGAGTTTAGACCATAAAGGCGCATTGCCGCGGTTATAGCAGAGCTTAAACAAATCATCATCTGTCAAGCCAAACAGCGGAGACTTCAGCACTTCAGCCAAAGACAAATCATCATTATTTAAAAGCAGAAAGCGCCCCAGCGAAATCAAATCCTGCACGGCAATCTGTTCGCCCAGCCGCAGTTTATCGGCGCCGCTGATATTGACACCGGCTTCCTTGCAGGCTCGGATAAACTCATCTACAAAGCTGCTGCGGGTTTGCACCAGCACCATAATATCACGGTAATGCAGATTTTCTTTTTCCACCAGCTCCTTAATTTTGGCAGCAATCCTGACGGCTAAGCGGGTTTTTACAGATATTTCTTTGCTCATCTCCACCGCCGGCTGAAAATTATATTCATCCGATTTTTCTTTTTTCTCGGCAACCAACAGCGGCCAGATTTCAACCTTGCCGAACTCTCCGGCTCGGAACGGAATATGCTTGACCGTTTCGTCTTTTGCCGTGACTCCAGCAGAATTTTCCGGCTTGGCAAAAAGCTCGTTCACCGTATTCAGCACCGCCGCTGAAGAACGGAATGAAACTTCCAGATTTACTTTGCGGAAATCATCCCCGGCGCGTTCGGCAAAAAGCTCTGACATAGTATCAAATTTATCCGGATCAGCGCCCTGAAAGCTGTAAATAGACTGTTTGCGGTCGCCCACGGCGAAAACCGTGCGTTTTTTTTCAGAGCTTCCGGCACCGGCAAAAAACTCGGCGCTCAGCGACTTTACAATTTCCCATTGGTTCGGCGAAGTATCCTGCGCTTCATCAATCAAAATATGGTCTATGCCGCCGTCCAGCTTAAACAGCACCCACGAAGCCGCCGCTTCATCAGCCAAAAGGTTGCGGGTAATCAAAATCAAATCTTCATAGTCCAGCCGCGAATGCTGCTTTTTAAAATCATTATAGCGTTCAGTCAGTTCGCGGGCAATGGCAAACACCGCCTTAGTGGCGCAGAACAGGCGGACTTTGCGGATTTTATCTTCATTTTGCAAAACCCGTTCGCCCTCTTGCTGCATCCGCTCCGTAACAAGCGAATCCGCAGCTTCCGATTTTTTATCGGCCTGCTTGCGCAGCGTTCCTTTTTGCGTCAGGAAAACCTCCGTATATAAAGAATAGTCTTCCGAACGGAGATTGCTGCTCAAAATCTGTTCTAATTTTTCGGCGCGTTCACAGTCCGTTTTGCCGCCATGCAGCAGCGCCGCGATATTTGCCCGCAATCCGGCTATGTTTATATTTGCCATAAAATCGGCAATCACGCTTTCTTCCGTATCATTAACCGAAACCTGCAGATTTTGCGCCAAAGCCCGGCTATAGTCTCCGGCTTGGGTGTAATTTTTTAATAAGTCCGTGATTTTAGAGCGGTTAAGCGTGATGTTTTTCATTACTTTCGGAAAAGAATATTCGCTTAAGTTTTCGGTCAAATACTGCAAAGCTTCTTTAAGCGGACTGTCAGCACCGTATTCGGTCTGCTCCAGCAGCTCTTTCTGTATCTGCGACAAAGCTTCGCCCGCGCTTTCATCATCCAAAATATCAAAATACGGAGAAACTCCGGCTTCCAGCGGAAAACGCTTCAGCACTTCCTGACAAAAGCTGTGAATAGTCTGAATTTTTATGCCGCCCGGAGTGTCAAGCAAAACCGCAAACAAAGTGCGGGCGCGACGTTTATATTTTTTTTGCTGCTCCGCGCTGCCGATTTCTGCTCCCAGCAAATCGTATAAGCTTTTTTCCAAATCGGCTTCGGCCATTACCGACCATTTGCTCAGGCGTTCGGAAATACGGGTATTCATCTCCACCGCCGCCGCTTTGGTATAGGTCAAACACAGTATGCGCTGCGGATTTACCCCGCTCAGCAGCAAGCGCAGCACGCGGTCGGAAAGCACTTTGGTTTTTCCGGTTCCGGCAGAGGCTTCCACCCAAACGGATTTTTGCGGATTAGCCGCCGAACGCTGCTGAGTTGTCGCCAAACTGCTGCGTTCGGACCGTTCTTTTTCAAAATCTGCTTTAGTCGTCATTAGAACTGCCCTCCTGTGGCTGGTCATCTCTTACCGACCATTCCAAAAAACGCGATAAGTGGTCATAGTCCGAATAGCTCGGCGCATAACTTGGGTTAGGCTTGGCAAAATACGGCGTGGATTCATTGTCAAAATGCCTGATAAGCGTCTGCAAATATGACAGAGTTTTTTCAAGCCCTTTGCTGCTTTGCTCCTCATTAGCGATAATTTCTTCTTTGCCCAGACGCCAATAGCGCAAACCGGCAATTTCTTTGGCCGGAACTTCAGGAAAACCGCCGTTTTCGGCAATAAGTCCCTCAATCGGCAGCTGCGGCGCCATACCGGAGGTAATTTCTTTAACTGAACGGGCTTTACCGGTTTTATAGTCCAAAATATTCAAGCGCCCGTCTTTAGTTTCATCTATACGGTCGGCTTTGGCGGTAATCGTAAACGCTCCGCCGGCAGAATTAAAATTCATGCTGCCGCTGATTTCATTATGAACTTTCAGAATTTCGCGGCGGTAAGCTTTTTCGGCAGATATCAGCCATTCTACAGTTTTAACAAATTTAGGCCACCAAAAAGCCCGGACGTCGGCGCTGATATTATTTGCCGCAAATTCAGCCTCGCCCATTCTCAGCAGCTGCTCTTCGGCGTCTTCCGGATATTTATCGGTATTGTAAATATTGTTAAAATCCTGAATAACCTTATGCACAATATTGCCGTAGTCGCTGTAGCCGACATCGCCGTCCAGCTCTTCCAGCGGATAAAGATTAAGAATATACTTGGCAAAAATAGTATACGGGTCGCGCATCAGCATTTCAAAATTTACAGCTGAAAGCTTGCGCGGGCGAGCCTTTAGCGGCGGACGAGGCTCCGGAGCGCCGATGCGGTGCATAATTTCCGCACGTTCCAGATATTTTGCCCATAAAGAATATTTATTGTCATATAAAAACGCATATTTTGCTTTATCTTCTTTTTGATTGCCGAAATTCGCCGCTAAAACCGTCTCCAGCCGCAGCCACCAGCGGGACTTGTTAGTCGGAGTGCCTTCCACCCTTTCAGCGCGGGTCAAATAAACATTTCCGGCATTCAGCAAATGGGCGAAATCGGCAGCCGCAACCCCGATGGCACGCTCCGGCAGAGGAAAGCCGAAATTCTTTTTCATCGGGCGCGACATCCACAAATCGGCCGACGGCAGTTTGGGCCAAACACCCTCGTTTACTTCGCCGATGATTGTCACGTCAAACTGCGTCAGCCGCGCTTCAATCGGTCCCAAAATCTTAACCCGCGGGTGCATGCCGTAGCGCACGCGCACATTTTGCTCTGACAAAATACATTCCAGCAGCGGCAGATAATCGCGCGGCTTTATCTTGCCCAGCAATTCGCTTTTTTGCACAAAATCGCTGACAAACTTGGCCGCAGCCGCGCCGGCGTCATTTTTCCAGATAATTTTGCCGCCGCTTTTAACATCGGTATCAGCTAAGTTTTCAGCTGTTTTTATATGGCAGGTAAAAAATTCCTGCAAAGAAACTTCCGGCTGCCGGTAAAGCTCCGCCAGCGGCTCCATGATTTTTTTAATTTCCGCCAGAGCTTCTTCAAATGGCTGCATATATTCCAAGTAACGCTTTTTAGCATTTTCATCGGCAAAATTTTTATTTTTCCGCCAGCCCAGCTCCAAATTGCGGACAAATTGGTTAAACTCGGCAGAATTTTTGCCGCCGGAAGCAAATGGATGCTTAAACAGCGAAAGCAGGCTTACCTGCGAAAAATCGTCTTCCAATACCTTGATAATCAGCCGCAGATAAGCTCCAACCGGCGACAAACCCAGCGGCTGACCGGCGGAATCATCAGCCGTGATGTTCCATTTTTTCAGCTCAGAAACAACCCGCCGCGCTAAATTGCGGTCCATAGTGACTAAAGCTGCTGTTTTTTCCGGTGTTTCCAAAGTACGGCGGATAAGCAGAGCAATCGCCTGAGCTTCTTGACGGATATCGTCGCAGTTTAACAGATGTATGCCGCTAAAAGCCTCCTCAGGCAGCGGCTGAGACGATAATGCCCGCCATTCGCCGGAGCTGGGAGCCGGACGCATAATTTCTGAAACCAAACGCTCGCGCGGCGTAAAAATTTTGTTCGGCACATTTATAATTTCAGCACGGCTAACCTGCAGGTAATCCAGCAATTCCTTAAGCTCAAACTGCGGATGATTTTCATCTATTTCCTGCCAACCCGAATCTTCAAGACAATTATCCACCCCATACAGCCAAACTTCGCCGTTAGGCAGCTCCGCCACGGTTTTAACCAGCTGTTTTAAGAGCGGAAAGGCCGCTGTCGTTCCGGCTGCCACAATTTTTTGCCGGGTTTGAGAATGCTGCCATACTGCCAGCTCGGCTTGCAGCAGCTGATTGCGGCGGAACGAGGCGTCTACAACTCCGCGCTCTTTTAAAATCTGCGGCCAAAATTCGGTAATAATGCTTAAAAGCTTCAGACTCTCCTGCCAATGCGCCGCATATTCCGCCGGCACAATCTCGCTCAGGCGGGAAAAATCTAAATTTTCATTATACGACAAGTCAATCAAATCAGCTAAATTTTCCGCCAAAGCATAAGACTGCGCCAAAGATAAATGCCCCAAGCCTAAATCTGCCGGCTTTTGCATAATCAGACGGGTAAAAATCAGCACCCGCTCAGTCTTAGAGATTTCCGGAGCTATATTTTGCAAAACTTCCGAACTGCCGGTTAAAAAAACTTCATCTTCTTCCACATCGGCAATCGGCAGAATCTGCGGCAAAATTGTCGGCTCCAGCCCTTTCAGGCGCACAAAAGCTTCGCTGAGGCTCTGGCAGGCACGGCGGTTAGGCAGCAAAAACAATACTTTTGCCAATTCTTCGGGCTGAGTTTTGTACTCTTCCAAAAAATGAGCCGCCAAGATATCGGCAAACGACTCCCCGGCGTTGACATTATAAATTTTTGCCGCCATGTTTTTCTCCTACATTGCCGCTAAATAGGCTTTTAGTTTTTCTACAGCCCGTCCGCGGTGCGAAACCTGATTTTTTTCTTCTTTCGTCATTTGCGCAAAGCTCTTGGCGAATCCGTCAGGCACAAAAAGCGGATCATAGCCGAATCCGCCGTTTCCCTGCTTTTCAGACGCAATCTGCCCGTCCACGCGCCCCTCAAACAATTCGTATTTTCCATCCGGAAAAGCCAAGGAAATAACGCAGGAAAAATGAGCTTTCCGGCTTTTATCCGTACTCTGAGCCATCTCTGACAGCAATTTTTCCATACCCTTGTCAAAATCGCGGTCCGGAGCATAGCGCGCCGAATAAACTCCCGGCGCACCGCCGAGCGAATCCACGCACAATCCGGAATCATCGGCCAGACACGGAACGCCGGTCAGCTTAGCTATAGTCTGCGACTTTAACAGCGAATTTTCGGCAAAAGTCGTTCCGGTTTCTTCAACATCCGGCAAATCCATATCCAAAGCAGACTTTACTTTTATGCCGTAAGGTTCCAGCAATTCTTTGATTTCTTTTATTTTACCGGCATTATGGCTGGCAAAAACAACTTCCGTTAGCTTCATATTTTTCTCCTATCCTTTTATTGCCTTTTTCTGCGCCACAATCAGCTGATGAATCCCCTGCTTAGCCAAACGGAACAATTCGCTGAACTCGCTTTCGCTGAATACTGCGCCCTCGGCAGTTGCCTGAATTTCCACAATCTTTCCACTTTCAGTCAGCACAAAATTGGTATCGGCTCCGGCATGCGAATCCTCATCATAATCTAAATCCAGCAACGGCTCGCCCCCGCAGATTCCGCACGACACCGCCGCCACATACTCGCGAATCGGGCTGCGCGGCAGCCTGCCGTCCTGCACCATTTTCTGCAGAGCCAAATACAAAGCCACAAAACCTCTGGTAATTGACGCCGTGCGCGTTCCGCCGTCCGCCTGCAAAACATCGCAGTCTACCTGCACGCACATCTCTGGCATCTCGCTCAAATCCACAGCCGCCCGCAGCGAACGCCCGATAAGACGCTGAATTTCCGCCGTGCGTCCGCCCACGCCTTTTGTCTCACGGCTGACTCGGGTTTGCGTTGCCCGCGGCAGCAATGAATATTCGGCAGTTATCCAGCCTTTATTACTGCCTTTCAGCCAAGCCGGAACCTCGTCGCTGACGCTGGCTGTGCATAAAACATGGGTATTGCCGCATTTAATCAGGCAAGAACCCTCAGCATATAAATTTACATTCGGAATAATTTCTATCTGGCGTAAATCTTCCGTTCCGCGATTACTTTTCCGCATTGCTTTCTCCTTAATTTTTAACCGGATTTTTTTGCTGCACAAAAAAACGATGCACCGCCGAAGCCACCCGCTTTACGGTATTTTCAACCTTTTCATCACGGGTTTCCACCACTATATCCGCCTCAGAATAGTAAGGATATTCTTCAGTTATATACTCCTGCAGCTTGTTTTTTACCGTTGCATTGTCCCCCAGCAAAAAAGGACGGCGCGTGCGTCCGGCGGTACGGTGGTACAAAGTATCTATATCGGCCTTAAGCCAGATGGTTACGGCATGCTCTTTTGCCAATTCGCGGGTTTGCTCGGCCACAAACGATCCTCCGCCCGACGCCAAAACGCACGGTGCGCCCTGCAGCAAACGTTTCATTACACGTTCTTCGCCGGCGCGGTATTCTTTTTCACCGAAACACTTAAGCACATCCACCAGCGACAGCCCCGCCGCTTTTTCTATTTCTTGGTCGCCGTCTACAAACGGCAGCGACAATCGGCGCGCCAGCCTTTTGCCAACGCTGGTTTTTCCGCTGCCCATCAGTCCGACCAAAAGAATTATTTTATTTATTTTTGACATTTTCTTATTTTTCTTTGTTTAAACTTTTGCTTTCTATTGACCTCATAATATATCCTTGCTACTATTATTCAATATTTTTTTAACTTGTCACAAGGAAGAAATTTATGAAAAGACAATCAGCCTACGGTCAGAGTGGCTCTCTGCGAATTGTATTTTATGCTTTGGGTTTGATAATTTTAATCGGCATCGGCTTTTTAATGGTGCATGACATTCAGGTTCCGACCGAACATGTTACGCAGGAAGTGTCTGTAAATATTGACAATTAAGCCCTATGCTCGGAAAATTTCTTGAAGATTTTTTAGAAACGGAAGCGGCTGAAAAAGGCGCCGCCCAGACCACGCTGTCCGCTTATGAGCATGATTTGCGCCAGTTTTTAGATTTCTGCAATATATCCCGACCGCAGGAACTCAGCGAAGATTTGGTGGAAAAGTTTATTCAGCAGCTGAGAACCGAATCCTACGCTCCTAAAAGTCTGACCCGCAAGCTTTCGGCTATAAAAGATTTTTGCAAGTTTCTGTATTCCGAAAAAATCATCCCAACGAATCCGGCAGCCTATATTTTGACACCGAAACAGGAAAAGCCGCTGCCTAAGTTTTTAAGCGTGCAGGAAATCCGGCTTTTGACAGATACGGCTTTTGCCAAACCGGACTACCGCTATTGGCGAATCGGTGTAATGATTGAGCTGATGTACGCTACAGGCCTGCGGGTTTCAGAATTGGTCGGGCTGCCGCAAAACGCTGTGAACTTCAAAAAAGGCTTAATAACCGTTTTCGGCAAAGGCAGCAAAGAAAGAGTTGTCCCGGTTGCCGAAAAAGCTTTAAATATTTTGCAGGAATACCTTGAGCTGCGGAATGAATTTATTAAAAAAAATTCAACATCTGTCTGGCTGTTTCCGTCGCTATCTGCGATTTCCGGACACCTGACCCGCGATGCTTTTTATAAAGACCTGAAAAAGCTGGCAGTTGACTGCGGAATTTATCCTTCGCGGGTTTCGCCCCATGTTTTGCGCCACTCTTTTGCCACCCACCTTTTGAACAACAGCGCCGATTTGCGCTCCGTGCAGAAGATGCTGGGTCATGAAAGCATTGCCACAACCGAAGTTTACACCCACATTATTCCGCAGAAGCTCGGCGATATCGTACGCAGCAGGCACCCTTTATCCAATTTTACAGAAGAAAAGAAAAAAGCCGATGTCTAAGAAAATACAAATAAAAGAAGAGCATTCGCTTGACGATTTAACCAGCGTTTCTAAAACCATTATGCCGCTGGCTAAGCAGATTTTGGGGGCAAAAGGCCTGCTGAATGTTGAAATGCTGGCAAGCTGGACTTCCATTATCGGCGAAGAGCTGGCGCAGTTTTCGCTGCCTCAGCGGCTGATTTTCCGCAAAGACGAACGCAGCAACGGCACTTTGGAGCTGTTGGTTTTAAGCGGCGCCTTTGCCATGGAAATCAAGCAGCGCGAACCGCAGATTTTGAGCAAAATAAACACTTTTTTCGGCTATAACGCCGTTGCCAAACTCAAAATAATCCAGAACAGCAGCCCCGAAAACTTTTTAATCACGAAAAAACCCATTGATAATGTGAAAAAAATTCTTGTATCTGAAGAAGAACAAAACTATATTACGGAAATAATTAAGGATGTTGACAACAATAATTTGCGCGAACATTTAGAAAATTTGGGCAAAGCGGTTTTCAGCAATAAAAAATCTTAGGAGAGACAACTTGGATAAGCTTATAAAATCACTCAGCAAAATTGCAACTATGATTGTGGCTTTTTTTGCTGCCGCTGTTTTTTATTTTAACTACAAAGGCTTTGTGCTTGACGAAAACGGGCAGATTGTTTTGAAAGTTCAAACCGCCGACGCTGCTGAAAAAAACGGGATTGCTACAGTTCTGCCGCAAGAATTGAATATCAACGCCTCCACAAAATTTGCCGAGGGTTCATATACCGCGCCCATAACTTTATATGAATTTTCATCTCTGGGCTGTCCGCATTGCGCCGATTTTCATTTGGACGTTGTACCAAGATTAGAAAAAGAATATGTAGAAAAAGGCCTGCTGCGCATTGTGTTTGTAAACTTTCCGCTGGATAAAAAATCTATGGAAGCAGCAATGCTGCTGCAATGCGCCTCAGCCGACAACTATCACGCTTTTTTAAGCCGTCTTTTTGACAAGCAGAGATTTTGGTATTTAGCCAGCGACACCACCCAGCTGCACAGTTATGCGGCAGAATACGGAATCAGCTATGACGAGGCTGAAGCCTGCCTGCATGACGACGCGATGGCGCAGACCATTATTTCGGACCGTCAGCAAGGGCTTAAACAGCTTGGCATGACCGGAACTCCAGCTTTGCTGTTCAGCGGACGCGACGGCAATGAAATTATTTATTCGGCCGCCAGCTTTGGTTCGGTAAAAGAATATTTAGACAGCCGCTATGCCAGAATGGGGATAAATCCACATCAATGAAAAAAAACGCCGCCGACATAGAAGCAATGGATAAACGAATCCGCGAGCTGAAAGAACAGCAGCAGGCTAAAAAAGCTGAGCCGTCTTCTCCTTTGCGGAATTCCATAGCCAATGCCTTTAGAATCGGCACGGAATTTATTGCCGCTGTATTGGCCGGAATCTGCATCGGATACACTTTAGATAAAATTTTCGGGACTAAAGTCATTTTTCTGCTTGTATTTTCTTTATTTGGGTGTATGGCTGGTATGTTGAATGTTTATCGCTCGGCTCAAGAGATGGATAAAGATATTCAGAAGGGAAAAGATTGATGTCAAGTCCGATTGAACAGTTTGAGATTAAAAAGATTATTCCGTTTGAAGTAAACGGAACCGATTTGTCATTTACAAATTCATCTCTGTGCATGATGATAACTATTGCCGTGATTATGCTCAGCATGACTTTCTGCCTGCGCAAAAGAAGCATTGTTCCGACAATGGCGCAGACTATACCGGAAGCAATTTACGGCTTCATTCAGGGAATTATGGGCGAAACTCTGGGCAAAAACGGCGTGCGGTATTTTTCTTTTGTCTTTACGCTGTTTACATTTATAGCCGGAGGCAACATTTTAGGACTTTTTCCTTACAGCTTTACATTTACCTCGCACATTGCTGCCGTGGGTGCGCTTTCAATGTTCTGCCTGTTAATAAACATTATTCTCGGTATAAAAAGACGCGGCTTGGGCTATTTCCGCACATTTTTGCCGCAAGGCGTGCCGGTTTTGATGGCGCCGCTTATTGTGCCGATTGAAACCATTTCTCTCTTGTCAAAACCTTTCAGCCTGACTATCCGTCTGGCGGTGAATATGTCTGTAGGACACATCATTTTGAAAGTTTTGGGAGGATTTATAGTTACCATGCAGATTTTCGGCTTTATTCCGCTGATTGCAGACATGGGAATCATTATGTTTGAACTATTCGTAACGCTGCTGCAGGCTTATATTTACACAACGCTGAGCTGTGTATATTTAAACATGGCAGTAAGCAGCGAACACTAAATTTTGTTGACTAAAAAGAAAGGAACTCAAAATGGAAAACGAAATCTTACAAAACAAAACTTTGGCTTATATCGGCGCCGGTATCTGCGCATTGGCTATGACTGTTGCTGCTTGGGGCTTAACCAAACTATGGGTAGCTTTAATTGAAACTGTCGGTCGCAATCCGCAGGTTAAAAAAGATGTTACCTTGTTCGGCTTTATCGGTATGGGTTCTATTGAAGCTATTGCTTTGTACATTCTGGTTATTGCCATCTTGATGATTATCTAACAGACATACATTCCTTTTTTAGCGAGGGAACAAAATGCCTCAATTAGACTTATCTACATTTGCCTCTCAGGCTTTTTGGATGGTTGTTTGCTTCAGCCTGCTCTGGATTTTGGTTTCGGTTTTTATCACTCCGAAAATTACCGATGTTTTAGAGCAGCGCAAGCGCAAAATAGATGACTATATCCGCAAAGCCGAAAAATTAAACCAGCAAGCTAAAACTTCGCTGGAAAAATATGAGCAGGCTTTAAATGAAGCAAAAATAAAAGCATCGGCCGATATTGCCGCTAATCAAAAAGAATCTGCAGCCTTTTTGGCAGCAGAAGAGAAAATGCTGAACGAACGCCTGAACAAACAAATTGCCGACAGCGAATTTAAATTGGCAACAGAGAAAAAAGAAACTCTGCAGCAAATTGAATCGCTTTCGCAAAATCTGGCGTTTGAAATTGTGCAGAAACTAGGTTTTACGCAAATCAGCAAAGAAGATATAGCAAATGCCGCTGCTCAAAAAGGAAATGACTAATGGCTGAAGAAATTACAGACAGCTCCTTAAATGATGCCGCGGCAGCAACCCTGCAGACCGGCAATGATTTAATAGATGCCACGCAAAATGCTATTATAGATGCGGCAGAAAATGTATCTGAAGTATTTGATAAAGCAAATCCGGATATTGCACACCAGCTGACGGAAGTTCCGTTTTATGCTGATGTGGAATTTTGGGTCGGCATGGCTTTTATTTTATCAATCGTGGTGCTGGCCAAACCGGCTTACCGTTTTTTGAAAAGTGCTATGCGCGGCAAAATTGAGTCTGTAAAAAATCAAATTGCCGATGCGGAAAAGCTGCGCGATGATGCTCAAGAGCTTTTAGCTCAATATGAACGCAAATTCGCGGCAACCGAATCTGAAGTAGCAGAAATCTTGAAGCAAGCCGAAAAAAACATTGCTAATCAAAAGAAAAATGATTTAGCTCAGCTGAAAGAAAATACTGCGGTTAAAGAAAAAGAAATTAAACGCCGTATTTTAAGCTCTACCGAAAACGCCATGGCGGAAATAAATCAGTCTGTAGCCCGCTCTTCCGTGGAAGTTGCTAAAAAAGCCATTTTGGCTCATATCAGCAAAGCAAATAAAAGCGCGTTGATTGATGAGGCTATTGCCAGCTTGGATAAGTTTATTAAATAAGCTTCAAACATTTACAAATAATAATCCTAAAAGTTACTGCGGTAATTTTTGGGATTTTTTTATTTTTCTTTACAACATAGTTATATATTGCTAAAATATCAGCGGATAGGCGATAGTCTGTCTAGGGCGTGAGAACCCTTTAATACAATTAGTCGTTATGCATAAACGACTTAAATTTTGTTATGCCGATTTCTGTTCGCTGGACGGATGTCGGCTGAATATGGCTATGAGCTGAATAAGCCGAGCCGTTCTAATTGTATTACGGTTTCTCAACATCCGCCCGCCATTTTGGTGGGTTTTGTTTTATGTGTAACAAAATTAAACGGAGTTTAGAAATATGTATAATAATTTTGAAAATGTTAATGATAAATTTGCTGGCGGCACTAAGCCCACGTCTCTGGCACCAGTCATTCTAGGCTCTGTGCCTAGCATCTTGTGGAAACGAGTCTCTAACCTAGTTAATAAATTAACCTTATTATTAAATAAGTACTGGGATAGCATGCTTAGTGCTATTTGCAAGTTTTTTAAGTACCCCTCACCCGACGCCAAGACGTCACCCTCTCCCTCACGGGGCGAGGGTTATGGATTGCTTCGCAGCGCTCGCAATGACGCCGTAATTAATGGCGAGGGATTGCACCGCCCTTGGTGCCACAAGATACTAGGCACAGGGCCTAGTATGACTGGTGGCAGAGACGCTGGTTTTGTTAGATTGCTTCGTTGTTACACTCCTCGCAATGACGCAAAAAGAACCAACATCGCATTTAAGGGTTTGGATGTCGTGCGTCAATACGCCGCACTTTTGGAGCGACGTGTACAACGAGGTACACGAGCGAGAAAAGCGCTAGTAGTGACCCGACAGGCAAACCCGCTAGGACGCAGTATGATAGAAATGCTCGGCGTTTTAGCGATTGTTGCCGTATTAACTATTGCAGGTATTGCCTGTTATAGCAAAGCTATGACGATGTTTAAAATCAACAAATGGAAAGAAAATTTTACTATGATGATGACAAATCTTAGAGTCACATATTCTAACAGCCGCAGCTATAATACTGAGGCTCCGGGTAAAAACATGGTGAGTTTTTTCAAAGAAATAAATGTTATACCTGCTAATATGCTAGATGATGAAAATAAAGATTTATTCGGAAATATAGTCAGCATATATTCGCCGACATTTAGTCCGGAATGGAACCGGCTGACTATTCTGTTTTTTATGCCGCCGAATAAAGAATCTGTTGAAGTTTGCAAAGCTTTTTTCAGTCTCACTCCCGATTTTAGAAATATGTGGACGGTAAATCTCAATGATAATTTAAAAATCGGAGAATATCAACTATGCGGGTATGGCGTACCGGCTGAAATTGCTAAACAATGGAATTGTCAATATTATAGAGACGGCATTTTGCCGCAAATAGCTCAAAGCTGCGCTATATGTTCACAGTATTCCTGCGACCTAAAGCTTATAATAAGCAACAACAGCTAAACTAAAACCATCCCGAAAACCGCAGCTGCAATCTTTGGGATGGTTTTGTTAATAACTCAAGGGTTTGGATGTTGTGTGTCAATACGCCGCACTTTTGGAACGTGGTGTACAAATAGTACATGAGTGAGAAAAGTGCAAGCAGAGACCTGACAGACAAGCCCTTATAAAATTAGAGTTCGCCGGCAGCGTATCTTTGTGCCATATCCGACAATTTGATAGCTTTAATTTGGTCTGCATGTCCAGCAGCGCCAAAGGCAATATAACGAGCTTCGCAAACTTTCTGCATTTCTTCAATAGCAGGTTTCAAATATTTACGAGGGTCAAACTCTTTCGGATTTTCCATAAAGAAACGACGGATAGCGCCGGTAATTGCCATACGGGAATCGGTATCTACATTGACTTTGCGAACACCGGATTTAATACCGCGGACAATTTCTTCTACCGGAACGCCGTAGGTCTGAGGAATAGCACCGCCGTAAGCATTGATTAAATCTTGCAATTCCTGCGGAACAGAAGAAGAACCATGCATTACCAAGTGAGTGTTAGGCAATTTAGCATGAATTTTTTCAATAACATCAATAGCCAAAATATCGCCGTCCGGTTTACGAGTGAATTTGTAAGCGCCGTGAGAGGTACCAACAGCCACAGCCAAAGCATCCAAATGTGTCAAAGCTACAAATTCAGCAGCTTCATCAGGATCGGTTACCAAGCGTTTTCTATCCAATTTACCCTCAGCGCCGTGACCGTCTTCTTTATCAGCCTTACCGGTTTCCAAAGAGCCGATAACGCCCAGCTCGCCCTCAACAGAAGCGCCGACAGCGTGAGCGCGGGCTACAACTTCTTGAGTTACGCGAACGTTATATTCAAATGAAGCCGGGGTTTTGCCGTCTGCTTCCAAAGAGCCGTCCATCATTACAGAGCTGTAACCGTTTACGATAGCGGATTGGCAGATATTTACAGAAGCGCCGTGGTCTTGGTGCAAGCAAATCGGCAATTCCGGAAACATTTCAATACCGGCCATTACCATATGGCGAATCATTGGGTCGCCGGCAAATTTACGAGCGCCGGTAGAGGTTTGCAAAATAACCGGAGCGTTTACTTTTTTAGCAGCTTGCAATACAGCTAAAATTTGTTCCATATCGTTTACGTTGAAAGCCGGAACACCATAACCGTGTTCTGCCGCATGGTCAAGAATTTGACGCATAGATACTAAAGGCATTTTTTTCTCCTTAAAAAGTTAAGTTTTATAACTGCCTAAAATATATGCAATTTCAATTTTTTTGCAAGCATTTTATTTTCTGTCTTGCTGTTCAAAATTCTGCAGGCAATAAAATCTATAATATGCGCCTTTATGCGCCAAAAGCTCGTCATGCGAACCTTGCTCCGCGATTTTACCCTTATCCATTACCACCAGCGAATCCATTTCTTTCAAAGTGGAAAGACGGTGGGCGATAGCGATAACCGTTTTGCCTTTCATCAATTTTTTGAGCGATTGCTGAATATAGTTTTCGCTTTGACTGTCCAGCGCCGAGGTTGCCTCGTCCAAAATTAGAATCGGCGCATTTTTCAGAATAGCGCGGGCAATCGCAATACGCTGCCGCTCGCCTCCCGAAAGCAGTACGCCGCGTTCGCCGACTTTGCTGTCATAACCCTCCGGCAGCTGTTTTATAAACTCATCGGCAAATGCTTGTTTGGCGGCGGCTTCCACTTCCGCATCGGTTGCATCCAAACGCCCATAGCGGATGTTTTCGCGAATCGTGCGGTTAAACAAGGTTGTATCTTGCGGAATCACGGCTATCTGCGCCCGCAGGCTCTCTTGGCGGACTTTGGCAATATCTTCGCCGCCGACCGTAATTTTACCGCCGCAGACATCAAAATAGCGCACCAGCAATTTAATCAAAGTAGACTTGCCGCTGCCGGAATGCCCGACTAATCCGACTTTCTGCCCCGATTTTATCTTCAGCGAAAAATTGTTAAATAATTTTTCTTTCTGCGGATAGCAAAAGTCAATATTTGCAAAGCTGATAGAGCGATTGCGCATTTTGATATTATGAGCGTCCGGCGAATCCTGCACCAAGCAAGGCTGAAAAATCAAATTAAGCCCGTCTTTAACCTGCCCGTAAGACTGGGAAAATTCACTTACGAAAAAGCCGATGTTTATAACATCAAACATTATGCCGTTCAGCAAAGAAGTCGCCATTACCACATCGGCAAAGCTGATTTTTTGCAAATACCAATAATAAAAAACTGCTAAGCAAGAAGCCAGATAGGTCGCCGCAAAGCAAATTTTTCCCTCAAAATCAAACCAAGCGTCTTTGGTGCGTTCGGTTTGCTCGGCTTTTACGGCTGTTCTCAGCACATTATAAAAATGCTTTTTCTCATAAAAATAATTAGCAAAGCTTTTTACTAAATCAGAGTTTGTGACCGTATCAATAAAAACGCCGTCGGTTTCTGCCCCGAATCTGGCTCTTTTTTCGGAAAACGAGCCTATTCTTTTGCGAATATAAACCATAATCAGCAAATATATTATATTCAGCAAAAAGATGATAAAACCCAGCTCACAATTAGCCGAGCAAATCAAAATCATCGTAATAATCAAGCCGCCTAAAGGACGGATAACCCCAAACACTATCTGCCCGTAGATTTCCTTAATGCCGGAGACAATGTTTTTAGTCTTGGAAGCAATCTTTCCCGCCATTTCTTCATTAAAAAAGCGGATTGAATGATGATGAACCTGCACAAAAATATCTTTATACACCAAGCTGCAGAAATAAGGCATAAATTTTCCGGCCGTATAGCGCCAAACATAGGCGGCTGCAGAATCCAGAAGCAGCATAGCCGCCAGCAAGCCGATAAACAGCATAATCTGCGACAAAACAGCGCGGTCTTCGGTATATTTCGGCAAATAGCCTATAACCTGCGACATTGCGTAAATCTGTCCGCGTTCGGCAATGCAGCGGAAGATTAAAGCCGCAAGAATAACAGCTGCCATAAATTTTGTTTTGCGCAGATACCTTAGAATAAAAGCAAAAACGTTCATCCCGCCAGTTCCTTGCGGCGCTTTTTAAGCTTAGTAAGTTTTTCGCTGACATTACCGGTATCGCGTCCGGTTTTAGCCAAACGGTCGTACATACGGCTGATTTCTTTTTCCAGATATGCGGTTTCAATTTCCGTACGCAAAACCGTGCGTTCTTGATATGTGCCTGTAGTGTTGATTTTATGCATATTTTCAATGCAGTCTTCCACTTCCAGATTATAACTGAGTTTTTGTTTAATAAAATACGGCAGCTCATAAACCAGCTGACGCGCGTTGGCATAAGCCTCCTGCCCGTCCGCGCATTTTATATAGCGTTTTTTCAAAAGGCGGAAAGCAATTTCCAGCTCCTCATTATTATCCACCACAATAAACGGCACCGGATTGGCAAAACCCTCTTGGGCGATGTACTTTAAGAACTCCAGCAAGTGATGGAAAAAGCCGTTAATGTTATAAATAATAAACGGTTTCATCGGCAGCATTCCGTCCTGCATCGCCACGCAGTCATAAGCCAGTTCATCCAAAGTTCCGACGCCGCCCGGGGCGAATACCACAAAGTCGGATTCCAAAAGCTTTTGCTTGCGCTCTTCCAAGGTTTTGGCAACCACTATATCCATTTTGTTAATTAACTCATCGTCATTCGGATATAGGTCAAAATATTTTTTGGTAGTAATTCCTTGAATCGGCGAACCCTCAAGCTTGCATTGGCGCTTGTTCCAGCCGTCCAGCACGCCTTTGGCTACAGCTCCCATAATGCCGCTGTTAGACAAGCCGAAATCCAGCTTAAACTCCATTTTTACTATTTTCTTGCCCAGATTGTAAGCCTCTTGAGCATATGCCGTATCATTGCCGGAGCGCGAACCGCCGGCCACAAACACGCGGATGCCCTCTTCTTTATTGGCCTGCTTAAAGCTTTGAATTACTTTTTCTTCTACATCACATATCTGCTCTGCCATATTTTACAGCTCCTCTATATCGCCTTTGGCCTGATTTGCATAAAATTCAGCCGCAAATTCCTGAAGCGTATCGTTTTTAATGGCAGCGCGCAATCCCTGCATTAAACGTTCATAGTAGCGGATATTGTGCCATGTAAGCAGCATAATTCCCAAAACTTCATTGCATTTTTGCAAGTGATGAATATAAGCACGGCTGTAATGGCTGCAAAGCGGACAGTCGCAGCCCTCTTCCAGCGGACGCGGGTCTTCGCGGTGGCGGGCGTTGCGGATGTTTATCGGTCCGTATTTAGTAAAAGCCTGCGCCGTGCGTCCGGAACGCGTCGGCATAACGCAGTCAAACATATCTACGCCGCGCAGAACCGCGCCGACAATATCGTCAGGACGTCCGACGCCCATTAAATAACGAGGTTTGTCTTCCGGCAGCATTCCCGGAGCATAGTCCAAAACCTCAAACATTTTTTCCTGCCCCTCGCCGATAGCCAAACCGCCGATAGCATAGCCGTCAAAACCAATCTCCCGCAAGGCTTTAGCCGACTCTTCACGCAAATCTTTATAAACATTGCCTTGCTGAATACCGAAAATTCCATAGCCCTCGCGGTCAATAAAAGCGGCTTTGCTGCGTTTTGCCCAGCGCATAGACATCCGCATAGACTTGGCGCAGGTTTCATAAGTTGACGGGTACGGCGTGCATTCGTCCAGACACATAGTAATATTTGAATCCAGCTTATGCTGAATGCTCATAGACTCTTCCGGACTTAAGAAGAACTTTTTACCGTCAACATGCGAGCGGAAAGTCACGCCCTCTTCCGTAAGCTTGCGCAAGCCGCTCAGGCTCATAACCTGAAAGCCGCCGGAATCCGTCAAAATAGGCTTATTCCAGTTCATAAACTTGTGCAGGCCGCCCATTTTTTCAACCAAGTCAGCACCGGGACGCAGCATTAAATGATAAGTATTGCCCAGCAAAATTTCCGCGCCGGTTGCCGCCACGCTTTCCGGCATCATAGCTTTAACCGTGCCGCAAGTTCCCACCGGCATAAACGCCGGAGTATTCACCACGCCGTGTTTGGTAATTAAGCGCCCTAAACGGCTTTTGCCGGATTTTTTATCAATTTCAAACTTCAGTCCCATGTCATATCCTATTATCTTACTTGTGAACGCGGAGGAACAGGATTGCCCATTCCTTTAACTATATTGCTTCTATTTACGTATCCGGCCTCGCCGTTGTCAATAATTATTTTGAACCATTGCTTATCCGGCGTATATCCGACTACACGGACAGTTTGTCCGGCAACTCCCTCTTTCAGCACATCATAGCGGCTGTCCGGACCGTAATAAATCTTGCCGGCGGCTTTCAGATGAAAGATATAGCGGTCATCGCCTTTATCGCCGTCTACTTTAATTATATGGCTTTCTATTTGGTCGTCTGCCACCCGCTCGCCGCCGAGAATCATCTCTTTATAATAGCTGTCAGCCTTGTGCGGCAGGTTTATCATTCCGATTTTGCCCATGCAGAAAATCAGCAGAACCGCTGCCACCGCGGCAAAAAATACCGGCATAAGCAGCTGCCTTGTCCGCAATTCTGCCGCCGACCACTTGGGCAGCACCACCGACTTTTGCGGATGATAGTCCAAAATATCTA
Source organism: Bacteroidaceae bacterium (assembly GCA_963659495.1). Lineage (GTDB taxonomy): Bacteria > Pseudomonadota > Alphaproteobacteria > RF32 > CAG-239 > RUG410. Next base: position 20,793 of record CAVKTH010000002.1, read on the forward strand.
TAAAAGTCTGCAATAATTCTTTTTCGCGGCTGTCAGTTTTTACCAACAGCATCGCCTGCTTGGCATATATCCAGGATAAATCCTTGCGTCCGCTGCTTTCATAAGCCACAGCGTTGTGTATCAGCAATTTCAGATTATCTTCATCCGCCGCGGCCGCCGCCTGATAATTAAATTTAAGCGCTTTTATATTTTCAGCAAACGCCGCCGCTCCCCACCAGCCGCGCAGCCAATTTGCGACAGAGGTGGCAACCGCCATATCTTTAGCTTCTGAAAAATTGCAGATATCTTTAGTTTCTTTTTTCTGGAAACCCGTAAAAAACGCCGTAATTCTGCGCTGTTTCAGCACCCGCAGCGCCGCGTCGTCCTGCCCCGCTTGATTTTTATACGGATTCAAAGAATCCATATCCGGAAAATCTTTATCATTATATATGATTGAAAGCAGGTCATATTTCAGGCGGTTTTTCTGGTCTTTCAGCAGATTATAAGCCACAGAAATTTTTTGGAATATTTCTACGGCGTTCGGATTGTCATTATGGTCAGGGTGCCAATATTTAGCCCGGTCATAATACTGCTGCTTTATCAGCGAAAGCGGCGCATTAGGCGTGACTTCCAAAACTTTATAATATCCTTTAGCATCAAAATTAGCGCTCATCGGCAGTCTCCTCAATCCACAGTTTTTTAGCAATATTCATCACATCTTCCGCTGCTTCTGAATTTGGATAGCGATTCAAAAGCAATACATGGTTGCGGATGGCGTCGCGCACGCGGGTATCGCGGCGGATAACCCCCAGCAGCCGCGGCGTTGACGACATATACTGCTCGCACCCGTGCCGCAAAGTATCATAGGTTCGTATACCCTCTTCGTATGAATTAGCATAGTTTATCACAATTTGCAAACTCTTATACGGAAAACGGCTGCCGTTGCGCTGCAAAAAATCATAAGTCGCAACCACATTGGCCGGCTCGTTAGTGCAGACCAAAATCAAATCCGCGGGCGGCAGCAGATTATGCAGAATTTTTTCGGAAGCCGGCAAATCTATTACGGCGTTATCATAATTCTGCGCCAGCAAAGCCAATTCCTCGCGCAAAATCTGCAGGCGCCCCAAAGGTATGCCCTCCAGCAAATCGCTGCCCATTAAGCCGCTGATAACATCAAACTTTTTCTTATTTACCGGCGAAACCGCCTGATTCAGCGTAAGTTTTCCGGATATTACCTGATTCAGATAGCCACGGCAGTTGATATCCAGCTGAAAATCCGTATTCAAAAGCCCGCTGTTGGCGTCAAACAGCAGCACGCTTTTGTGCAGCAGGTTAAGCGCATGCGCCAAGGTCACGGAAAGCCAGGTTTTTCCCATGCTGCCAAAGCCCGATGTAACCGCTGTTATTTTTGATTGCGGCGTTAAAAACAAATTTTTATTTGTGTTATCCTGATTTACCATCTTGTACTTTTCTTTTTTTGTTATTATGATAGTGACAAATTTATTGTTTTGTTGCAAACGATTAAAATCTTTTTAACACAATTTATTTATATTTTGACTATATGGTTGGGAAATATACATGAAAAGATTTATAATTTATACTTTATTTTGCTGTCTGGCAGCCTTAAATCCGGCTTTGGCTCAGCATATGGTGCAGAAACAGGGCTATTTAACCGAAGATTTGTATTACACCGGATTGCCCGACTATCCGCCTTTTTCCCAATATCTTACTGAAAAACAAGGAATTTATTCTTTAGAGAGCGCGTTTTTAAAACCTATAAAAGACATTGCTCAGAAATATGATTTTAAAATAAAAGACGAAGCCATGGTAGAAAGAGCAAGCCTGCAGACGGTAATTTTAGACATCCGCAGCGGCAAATCTCAAATATTTATCGGCGCTTATTCCGACACCAAGCTGTTTACCGGCATACATCTGATTTATCCGGCCTCGGTTTCTAACCCTATTCATGTAATTACTCTGCCCGACGATCAGGAAAAAATAAAATCATCCAAAGACTTAGCCGCCTTAAGAGGCGTTATCAGCAAAACCGAATATGTCAGCGATTTTGTTTTAAGAAAAATAAAACCGCTGAATCTGACTTTTGCGGAAACGCCTTATGAAGCCTATGAAAAGCTGTTTACCGGCGAGGCCGACTATATTCTGGGCGGGCTTTATTATAACCGCATTATGGCGAGCCGCTACGGAATTGAACAATATTTAGCATATTCTAAAAAACCGTTGTTCAAAATTCCGGTTTTTGTTGCACTTTCCAAAGTTATGCCTAAATTATCGCTTTATGATAAAATATTTTCGCAAGAATTTAACAAGCCTGAGTTCGGCAATGCCGTAAAAAAAGAAATTTTACGCATGGTAGAAGATGAAATTGCCAAAAATCAGGGAATTGTTCCGCCGGCTTTTGCCAAACAAGCAGCGCCGCAGACCGAAGAAACCGAATTGCCGGCTGCAGATGCTCCGGGAGAAAACTCAGGCGGGCGCGTGCTGGAACAAAAAGTTGAACAAAAGTCTTTTGATGAAGTGTTGGATGGAATTTAGGGAGGTTATATAAATGGTTCTTTTAGTGCATAACAGCGTTTTGCCGCAATGCCGGAAAATCAGGATTCTGATGTCCGAAAAGAAAATGCTGTTTGTTTTGAAAGAAGAAAATCCGTGGAAACTTTCTAAGGATATTATGAAAATAAATCCGGCGGGAGAGCTTCCGGTCTTTATTTATGACGGGAATATAATTTCCGGCAACTATGCCATTACCGAATTTTTGGAAGAAACCTACACCCAAAACCGTTTAATCAACGGCAACAACAAAGAGCGCGCCGAAGTCCGGCGTTTGGTAGACTGGTTTGACAATAAATTCAACCGCGAAGTTTATCAATATATTGCCGGCGAGAAAATCTATAAGCGCTTTGCCCTGCAGCAGCCGCCGGAATCCCGCCGCATTAAAGCCGGTATCAACAACCTGCGCTTTCATCTGGAATATATTGACTGGATAACCGAAAGAAACAACTATCTTGCCGGAAATAACTTTTCGCTGGCAGATATCAGCGCGGCGGCTCAGCTCTCTATTATTGACTATTTGGGCGATGTGCCTTGGGAAGACTATAAAAATGCTAAGCTTTGGTATTCTAAAATCAAGTCGCGTCCAAGTTTCAAAGATATTTTAAACGACCGTTTTAAAGGTATTTATCCGGCAAAACATTATAATGATTTGGATTTTTAACCATGCGATACTTACTGCTGATATCATTAGTTTTTTTGGCTTCCTGCTCTTCTTGGGGCGGAAAAGGGCAGATTATTTATCATTGGGAAAGAGAGCGCACCGGCGTGCAGAAATTTTCCCGCGACCACTCAGAATGCCTGAAACAAGCCGAACCATGGTACCATTGGCCGGATTTCAGCAGCTGGTTTTATTCGGAAGAATACCGCTATAATATTGTGGTAGACTGGCATAAGTCAAAAGGCATCTGGGCTAGCTATGTGCCGTACCGCGGCGCTTCTCCGCTGCTGGTAAATTCCATCCGCGACTCAGCCGATTCCGATCCTAAGGAATATCGTCTGTGCATGGAAGCTAAAGGCTACTGGCACAGAAAATATGACATTCCGACTGTAACCAACGTATTTGTTTATAACCCGCAAAAAGGCACGGATTACGTTCCGCTGGAAAGCGTCTACAGCAAATAACCGCCGCCGCTGGCTTTGTAATAAGCTATCAGATTTTGGAAAATTCCGGCTTTGCTGTCTAAGCTGCTGTTTTGGGCTTGCAGGCGGTTCTGCTCCATAGTCAAAAAATCCGAAAACTCTATAAGCCCGCTGCGGTATTTTTCGGAAGACGCCGCCACAACCTTGTTCATATTTGCCAAAGCGCGGTTTTGCAGCCGGTTTCTTTTTAATTCGTTCTGCACGTTTGCCATGGCGTTTTTCAATTCGCCGACAGCAGTTAAAACCGTTTTTTTATACACAGCAAAAGCTTCCTGCTTTTGGTATTTTTGCTTATTTAACTGATTTTGCAGGCGGTTCCAATCTAAAAGGGGCAGGCTCAGCAGAGGCTCATAGCTATAGCCTTGGCTTTGGGAATTAAACAAACTATTGCCGCCGCTGGCCGCATATCCCCATAAAGCCGAAATACTGACATTGGGATATAAATCGGCTACCGCTGCGCCGACTAAAGCATTTTGCGCCGCCAAGTTCTGCTCGGCCGCCGCCACATCCGGACGCTGCCGGATTACCGAAGCCGGAAGATTATACATGGCTTTGATATTATATTGATAGGCATTGCTGAAAATCGGCGAACGCTTCTCGGCATCCAGCCTCAGCTGCGACGGCAAAACGCCGGATAAAACGGCTAAAGCATTTTTATATTGCTCTACTTGGCTCTGCAGCTGCGGTATCTGCGTTTCGGTTGAATTAAGCAAATACTCCGCCTGATTATAAGCGATATCGTCGGTTAAGCCGCTTTGATATTTAGATTTTACCACACCGAAAATATCTCGCTGCAGAGCTAAATTCTGTTTGGCGATACGCAGCTTTTCAACTGCTAATTTCAAATTAACATAGTCCGAAGCGATTTCTGCCGCCACCACATTTTTAACCTGATTTAAGCTATATTCTTCGGCTTTCAGCATTGCGGCTGCAGCTTCATCCTGACGGCGTCCCTTGCCCCAAATATCCAGCTCCCAAGAAGCGTCAAAACCGGCATTATAATAATGCGTATCGGCTGTCGGTCCGATGTTTTTGCTGTTTTTCTGATAGTTATAGCCGCCGCGGGCGTTTATCTGCGGCAAAAATCCGGCTTGGCTGATTTTCAGCTCCGCCCGAGCCTGACGCAGTCTGGCTATAGCCTGTTCAATATCCGTGCTGTTTTTAAGCCCTTGCTCAATCAGTATATTAAGCTGTTCATCCCCGAACAAGGCATACCAGCTTTTAGAGGGCTGAGTTCCGTTTTTCAGCGCCAGTTCCTGCTTTATAACCGAATCATTATAAAGTGCAGGACGGCTGAAATCTTCGCCAACCGTACAAGCGGCGGCGGTAAAGCTCAATAATACAGCTAACTTACGCATTTTCGGCCTCCTTTTTTTGAGATTGCGGAGCAAAATGTTCTTTAAGATGTTCAAAAAAGGCAAACAACGCCGGAATAAAGATGATACCGATTAAAGTCGCCGCAATCATCCCGTAAAATACCGATGAACCGATAGCTATCTGCGAGCTTGCTCCGGCGCCGGTTGCCACAATCATCGGGAACACGCCCAAAATAAAAGTAAACGCCGTCATTAAAACCGCACGGTAACGCTCTTCGGCTCCGCGGCGCGCCGCCTCGGTAATCGGCAGCCCCTGTTCGCGGTACATTTTGGTAAATTCCACAATCAAAATAGCATTTTTAGCCGCCAAGCCTATCAGCATAATCAAGCCCAGCTGCGCATAAATACTCAGCGACTGCCCCATGACCCACAAACCGGCTAAGGCGCCTAAAATGGCAAATACCGTAGAGAATATCACCGCCAAAGCCAGCAGCCAGCTTTCGTACAGCGCCACCAAAAATAAATAGCAAAACACAACGGCCAAGCTGATGAGGATTACCGCCAGACCGCGGGTTTCCACCTCTTGCAGGCTCAGCCCCGTCCACCAGATATCATATTCTTTAGGCAGAACTTTTTCCAGCTGCTCCAGCTTGTCCAAAGCCGTGCCGCTGCTGATACTGTCTTTTGACATAGCTGTAACAGATGCCGATGTATATTGATTAAAACGATAGATTATTTTCGGCGAAAGCTCGGTTTTGACATCGGCAAAGCTGTTTATGCGCACCAGCTGCCCTTCGTTGGAACGGACGTACAAATTGCCGATATCTTCCAAATTCCGGCGGTATTGATAATCGGCCTGCAAAATAACCTTGTTTACCTGCCCGCTTAAAGTGATATTGTTAATATAGCGCGAGCCTAAATTATTCTGCAAAGCGGCAAACAAAGACGATACCGGAATCTTATAATATTCCAATTTTTTGCGGTCTATATCCAGATAAATATGCGGAGTTTCGGCGGTAAAGGTGCTGAAAGCATAGTCAAAATAGCCGCTTTTATTGACTGACTGCAGATATTCTGCCAGCTGCGAATACAGCTGCTGCGGCGATGTATTGCCGTTCATAGTCACAAATTCCAGAGAAATACCGTTGCTCTGCCCTACCCCCGGAATGGCCGGCGGAGCAAAAAAGTTTATAACCGCCTGCTTGTTACCGGCAAACTGACGGCGCAAATCTTGGCTTATGGCTTCTATAGACAAGTTTTTAGCCTTGCGTTTATCCCAATTTTCCAAACCAATCACACCCAGCGCCACATTTTCGCCGCTGCCGCCCAGCATACTGTAACCGGCAACCGATATAAAATATTTAACGCCTTTAGTCTGCAGAATCTTATCATTCATCTCACTTAAAACTTTATTGGTTTCATTTATGCTTGCCGTATCCGCCAGCTGGATATTGCCGAAAATAATACCTTGGTCTTCTTCCGGCAGAAACGAGGTCGGAGTATAGGCAAACCCAGCCGCTATCAGCGCTATTGTTCCCAGCATGCACAGCAGCATGGTTTTCAGATGTTCCGAAAAATAAACCACCGATTTCAGATAATAGGCCTTGCTTTTATCCAGCACCTTATCAAACCAAGCAAAAAAGCCGTGCGGCTCGCTGTTTTCGTCTCCGCGCAGAAATATTGCGCACAAAGCCGGACTCAGCGTCAGAGCATTAAGCGCCGAAAAAGCAACCGCCGTAGCAATGGTTACAGCAAACTGCTGATAAATTTTGCCGGTAATCCCGGCCATTAAGCCTACCGGAATAAAAATAGCCAGCAGCACAAACGTGGTCGCCACAATGGCGCTGCTAATCTGCCGCATAGCCGTCAGCGACGCGGTTTTGGAATCTTGCTTTTGGTTCAGCATCAAATACTGCACCCGCTCCACTACAATAATGGCGTCATCCACCACCAGACCAATCGCCAAAATCATGGCAAACAGCGTCAGAATGTTTATATTAAATCCCAGCAGATACACAACTATAAACGTGGCAATCAGAGAAACCGGAATTGTAAACAGCGGTATCAGCGTGGTTTTAAGCTTTTGCAAAAAGATATACGTTACCAGCACCACCAATAAAAAAGTAATCAGCAGCGTATCTATAATACTTTGAATAGAAGCACGCACATACTCTGTAGAATCATACGCAACCTGCAAATCCATATCCTGCGGCAGAACTTCCGACAAATCGGCAATTTTCCGGCGCAGGTTATCCATAATCTGCAAAGAGTTGGAATTCGGCAGCTGATTGATAGCCATAATCAGCGCCGGAGCGTTATTATAGCCGGATTTAATGTTATAAGTATCGGCGCCCAATTCTACTGAAGCCACATCTTTAAGATATATCTGCGCGCCGTCGGCGCCTGAGGCCACCACAATATTTTCAAAATCGGCAACGCTGTTAAGCAGGCCTTTAGCCGTCAGCGACAGCACAATTTTATTGTCTTTAGCGCTCGGCGCCGCACCGATACTGCCGACCGAAGCCTGTATGTTTTGGCTTTTTACGGCGTTCATCACATCACTGCTGTTCAGCCCCAGCGCATTAAGCTTATCCGAATTAAGCCAAATTCTCATACTGTACTGCGGTCCGAAAATCTGAACTTCGCCTACGCCTTTGACTCGGGCCAGCGCGTTTTTTATGTTGGTATAAGCATAGTTGCTCAAAAATAAATCATCATAAGAATGGTTAGGCGAGCGCAGCACCAGCAAGGCCAAAATATTCGGGTTTTGGGTTTTAACGCTGACGCCGTACTGATTAACTTCGTCCGGCAGCTCCGACATTACCTGCTGCAGGCGGTTCTGCACTTTTACCTGCGCTATATCGGCATCGGTGCCGATGTCAAAAGTCACGGTCAGCTCATATGAGCCGTTATCATCGGATGATGAGGACATATAAAGCATATTCTCTACGCCGTTAACCTCGTTTTCTATCGGCACGGCAACCGTATCGGCCAAAACCTGAGAACCGGCACCGGAATAGGTTGTGGACACCACAATCTGCGGCGGAGTAATTTCCGGATATTGCGCCACCGGCAGCACCGCCAGCGACAGCAGGCCAAGGATTATCAGCACAATAGAAAGCACAATCGCAAAACGCGGACGGTTAATAAAAAAGGCCGAAAACATAGTTTATTCCTCCTTTTGCGGTTGATTTTGAATTTGTACTTTCTGTCCCAGCAGCTGCGGTTCAATATCCTGTGTTATCAGGCTTTCGCCGCCGCTGAAATCATTTTTCAAAATAAAGCTGCCGCCGTCTTCCGCCAGAATCTGCACCGGCTTTAAGATAATTTCGCCGTCTTTTACCGCATATACAAAATTGCTGTTATTTTTCATCTGCACCAAGTTTTTAGCAACCGAAACCGCGTTTTTATAGGTATGCTCCAGCAAAACTTTTACATAGGCATTAGGAATCAGCATTTTATCCGGATTTTCAAATTCAGCATAAACCGCCAAGGTATTTGTGCTTTTTTCTATGGCGTTCTCGGTATAAATCACTTTGCCGGCAAAAGGATATTTTTTGCCGTCTGAAAGTATCAGGCGCACTTTATCGGCAAATAAGTCATGATTTTGCAAAAATTCTTTATCCGTTACCGAAAAAATCACACGCGCCGGATTATATTGCACAATACGCACCAAACTGGGATTCATTGACGGAGTGACAAAATCTCCGATTGCAATATTGATATTGCCTAAAACTCCGTCAAACGGCGCTTTTACTAAAGTATAATTCAAATTGATACGGGCGGTTTCCAAGTTTGCGGCAGCTTGCTTAGCCGCGGCTTCAGCCGTCAGAACCGCGGTTTTAGCGTTGTCTAATTCAGTCTGCGACACCGCTCTGGCTCCGGCTTTCTGCAAGCGGCTGTATTGATTCTGCGCATTCTGCAAATCCGCCGCCGCAGACAGAACCGCCGCATAGGCCGAATGCACAGCCGCTTTATATTCTTCCTGCCGCAGTACAATCAGAACGTCGCCGCGCTTTACCTGCTGCCCGCTGTCGGCCGGAATATCGGCGACATAGCCGCTTAAATACGGCAAAATATTAACACTGCGGATAGCCGCAACCCTGCCGATAAAATTTTTTGCAATGCTGATATCTTCTGCTTTCGGCAATTCTGCCGCAACCGATATTGTTTTTTCGGCTGCTTCCGGCTTTACGGACTGCGGACGGCTGTAAATATAAAACAATATGCCGCCGCCCGCGATTATCAGCAATAAAATTATAATCAGCCAATTTTTGAAAGTATCTTTTTTCATAGCCGCCAAACCTCCTGAATATGATAAGCCTGACTTTAGATATGCTGAAAAAAGCACTTTTCAAGAGAACGGCTATTGCAAAACTTCTATAGCCTTAGATATTTTACGGATAGAGTTAAGCTCTATTTGGCGCACCCGTTCTTTAGAAATGTTATAGGCTTGGCTTAAATCCTCCAAAGTAATGGTTTCATCACTCATGCGGCGCTTAAATAAAATATCTTTTTCACGCGGGTTTAAAACCGTAATCGCCTGATTGAACAGCTTGCGGCGGTAATTCATGGTTTCTTTATAAGCATAGCGCTCTTCCTGATTGGGCTTGCCGTCCGAGATAAAATCCATCCATTCCGCCGTATGTTCCGAATCGCTGTCTATAGGCGAATTCAGCGAGCCGTCATGTGCTTTTAAGCGGGTGTTCATATCGGTTACTTCCTGCACGCTGACATCCAAAGAACGGGCAATATCTTTCAGGACATCCGATGAAAGCTCGCGGTCATCCATTAAATTCAGGCTGTTTTTAATTTTGCGCAGATTAAAAAATAACTTCTTTTGCGCCGCCGTGGTTCCAAGCTTTACCAACGACCACGAATTAAGAATATATTTCTGAACAGAGGCTTTTATCCACCACAGCGCATAAGTAGAAAATCTGAACCCTTTATCCGGCTCAAACTTATCTATGGCATATAATAAACCGATATTGCCCTCCGAAATCATCTCGCTGACCGGCAGCCCGTAGCCTTTATAACGGGAAACCACCTTTACCACCAAGCGCAAATGCGATGTAATCAGCTGATAGGCCACATCCTTATTGCCGGTTTCTTTATATTTTGTCGCCAGCGTATATTCTTCTTCCTGCGTCAAAATCGGATATTTTCGGATGTTTTGCAAATATCTGGCTAAGTTAATTTCCGGAGAAAAATCCATTCCGGTAAGTGCTGTTAAATTTTCCATTGTCTTCACTTCCCCTGTTAGTTGTTTAGAAGTATGATATAGATGAAAATTTTAACAAACAACCTATACTTTAGTTTTAATTTTTAGCTAAATATCAACTAAAGATTAGCAGGCATCCGCTAACTTCTGCAGCAGTTCAGAGATATCTTCCGGCAGTTCTGAATCAAACTGCATAAACTTTTTTGTTGCCGGATGAACAAAGCCCAAACTCTTGGCGTGCAAGGCTTGGCGCGGAAAATCATTGACATAATTTTTGAGATTTTGAGGCAAATTTACGGCAGTTTTACGGTTCTTGACATAGACCTTGTCGCCGACTAAAGCATTGCCTACACTTGTTAGGTGTACGCGAATCTGATGTGTGCGGCCTGTTTCCAGATTGCATTGCACTAAAGATGCCGCATTTTTAAATACTTGCAGAGTTTTATAGTGTGTAACCGCCGGTTTGCCTCCACTCGTTACTATCGCCATTTTTTTGCGGTCAGCCGGACTGCGCCCGATATTTCCCTCAATTCGTCCGTTCAGCGGATTCGGCACGCCGTAAACAACTGCTAAATAGGTGCGTTCAATAGAATGTTCGGCAAATTGTTCACTCAAAAAGCGGTGGGCGCTGTCATTTTTTGCCACTACCAGCAGCCCGCTGGTTTCGCGGTCTATGCGATGCACAATCCCCGGACGTTTAACCCCGCCGATTCCCGACAGGCTGTCTTTGCAATGAAAAAGCAAAGCATTTACCAGCGTTCCATGTGAAACGCCCGCCGCCGGATGAACCGTCATCCCTGCCGGCTTGTTAACCACCAGCAAGTCTTTGTCTTCATAAACAATATCCAGCTGAATATCCTCGGCCGCAGGCTCGGCTTCCGCCGCCGGAGGCACGCAGACCGTAAAGCAGTCTCCGGCCTTAATTTTGTATGAATTATCCGAAATAACAACCTCATCTGCCAAAACATTGCCCTCAGAAATCAATCTTTGAATCTGCGAGCGGGAAAAATCCGGCAGATTCTGCGCCAAAAATTTATCCAAACGCTGTTTTTCATCGTTTTTAGTAACTTCCGGTGTAGAAAATATTGTGTCTTCGCTGTTCATTTTTAGCCTTTATTAAGTATCTTTATGTTATAATGTAGCTTAATGAGTCTTACTGTTAAATGCAAGTAAAGATTATGCAGATATTCAGGAGAAAAAAGTATGTCTGATAGCAACGTTTTAGAAGATGATGATTTTGAAAAACTGTTAGACAGTTTTATTAACGACTCCATGAACGAAGTGGATAGCGACACTCCGGCGGCAGAAAAAAGTAGCCCGCTGAAAAACAGCGAGCTTGCTCCAAGCAATGAAGAAGATGATGATGAAGATATAGAGCAGATTGACTATACATCTGAACTCAGCCCTGAAGGACAAGCCGTTAATGAAACCATGTCGGATGAAGATTTGGATAAAATGCTGGTTTCTTCCCTGCAAGACGCCAAAGTTGAGGCACAGGAAACCCACGACCAGCCGATGCTGGGCAATGATGAATCGGAACTGGCTCAAGCCTTTTTGAACTTCTATAACTCCGTAAACAAGCTTTCTATGACGCATTTGAACAAGCCTTATCAATGCTTGTTTGAAATTGACGACCTATATCCAAACTATAAACCGAGCATCGGCAAAATTCTGTCTGATGACGTGGTTGCCGGCTGGGTGCTTTTAACCAAAATGTTTCCGCAGGAAATCGGCAATTTTCCGCTTAACTCTTCAGATGAAGCCTTTTTGAACTTTGCCGAAAAGCTGACTGACACCGATTTGCAGCTGGCCGTAATTTCTTATGTAGAAATTTTGATAGATATGGAGGGCTGCGAACTGACCTATCAGGCAAAATTCTTAAAATATCAGGAAAAGCAAATTAAACGCCTGATGTATGAAGAATATATGGAGCGTAAAGAAAGACAGCGTAAATTTACCGAAGCTTTAGCCGCCAAAAACTTTCCGGTAGACGCCGACAAGCTTATCAGCAACTATTTCAGGGTTGCTCAAAAAGATGTTGACGGCGCATTTAAAGCTTTGACGACCAATCCGGCAATTTTTGCGCCGATTGATTTCAGCAAAATCAAGCCGCGCTGGTTCGGGCTTTTAAAAGTTACGCCGAAAGACGGCATCCGCGTTAATTTGGAAATCGGTAACTTTTTGAAAAGACTCAAAGTTTAGTTAAAAAATAATAGACAAAAATCATTTTATATGGTATATTGGCATTAAAGATTAAAAAAAGGAGTATTACTCATGGCAAAAGATGTTCAAGCGGCTAGAGCAGCAACAGAATTTATGAAAGCGATTGAAAATAAAGAGTCTGACGACAAACTAAAAGCTATTCTGGGAAAAAATCCCAAGCTTTTGGAATCTAAAGAGTTTGCTAAAAGAGTTTTCCCTAAAGTCGGCGGCAAAAAGAACATGGGTCTGGTTAGATTGGACAAAATGGTTGAAACCGTTAAAAGAGTAAAAGGACTTGCCGACAACGGAGCAATTAAGCCGGAACAGCTCAGTTCCTTTTTAGAATTAAAACAGCCGATGACCGGCGAAACTTTTGCCACTTTTACGGCCAAGCAAGCCGTTGCCGCCTGCGACAAAGCCAATACCGAACGTCCGGAATTGCCGGAAGCTGACCGAAATGTCTTTAAGCAGCATCAAACAGCTTATACTGCTCAGCTGGAAGAATTAAAAACCTTGGGCGTATCTATGGAAGCCGACCGCGAGGGCTTGACGGTTGAAGAAATTTCCAAAGCCGGAAACATCAAAGATGAAGACGGCAACTCTCCGGCTATCAGCGGAAAACCGCTATTCAAAGCCCAAACTACTGAGAATCAGCAAAGCCAGACCGACCAAGCAGCGCTGCAGGTAAATGTAGCAGCAAATGAAGAGGGGCTGGAAGTCGGCGGCGAAGAAAAAGAGGCCTTAAAAGTTAAAGTTGCTGAAAAACCGGTAAAAGTTAATGTTCAGCCTAAGAAAAAAGAAGAAGAGGAAGATATTAACGAAGCAACGGTTGAAGACGCTCCGGAAGACGATAAAAGCAAAAATAATTATCAGGGCGACAAAATCGGAGAACGAGATATTATTGACTATATGTACAATGAATGGTTCTTGGCCGCGGCAAGCGCGGGACTTAACTATCTTGTAAGCAAAGCCTGCGACGGCGTGGACTATTTGTGCGACAAAAGCGACCGCCGGATGAAAAAAGCCCAAAAAGAAAAAGAAGAAAAGAAACAGGAAAAAGTCAGCGACTTCAAAAAGAACGGCGAATACTTGCTGGGCGGTGCTGTTACCAGCCTGAAAGACGGCTATGCCGCCTCTAAAAACCAAAGATTTGCCATGTGGAAAGACATTAACGATAACCTAGGCAAAGACCCGCAGACATGGACAGCTTTTGACCCTACCAAGCCGAAAGATAAAAAATTTATTGATATGGTAAATCAAGAATATAAACAAAATCCGCAGGCCTGCATGGATAAAGTCAAAACCACTATCAAAAATTATGACAAGACCGAAAAATTTGCCGCTACCGTTTACGGCTTAGGCGTTGAAATGGCTGCAGTTGAAATGGCTTATGAGGGAATGGATAACGGCCGTTTAACCCGCGCTGCAAAGTTTAAATGGAATCTCGGCGATTTAACTGCGGCGGATATTGATAAAAAACTAAGCAAAAAAGCTACTGAAAAAGCTAAAGAAATCCAAGAAACCCTTGAAAACGCTAATTTAGCGATAGAGCTTAAATCGGCAAGAGAGGGGATTACCGATAAAGAAGCGATTAAAGCCAAACAAGCAGAATTCACAGCAGCTTATTTAGGTAAATTGGCTCAGCAAACCATTGACTGCAAAACCAATCTGGCAAATGATTTGGAAAAAGGCAACTTTAACTATGCCCGCTACGGCAAAAATGACAAAATGCTGGACAGCGGCGTGTCTAATGAAACCATTAAGAGTTATAAAAACATGCAGAAATTATCAAATCTTGACAAGCTCGGCGATGCAATATTGGCCAAAACCCATAAGCAAATTGTTTCTTACGACCTGAAATCAGACGCTAAAGAACGTTTTTCGCCGTCGGCTCTGGACGGAATCAACAGCCAGTTCAGCCAGACCATGGCAAGCAACAAATACTCGCAGGAGCAAAACCAGTCCCGCAAAGAAAAATTGTCGCAATGGAAAGAAAAAGTTCTGAACAGCAACAAATTTGAAAAGGTTATGGATAACAGCAACCATGTGTTCAATCAAATTCTGGTTCAATCGCGGAGCCGCTAAAAATGGTTAAAAAAAGTCTTCATTACCTTTGCGTGCTGATTGCCGGCGCTTTATGGAGCGCAGCTCTGCTGCTGCTGTATTGGCAGGTATTTTTGTTTTGCTATCAGATAAACATTCTTTCGCTGCACACCTATGCTTCTATCCGCAACTACTGGAATGACGGCGGCGTGCTGAAATCCGGCGATATCTTTATGCTTTTGGGCATATTCTCCTATCTGCCGATAGTTCTGCTGGGCTGGAGAGTGCTGGCAAAATACAAATACATGAATCTGATTATGAAACCGCTCAGCTGGTTTGCCAACCGCGGACTGGATAAATATAGCGGCGGAATGCCTGAAGTAAACATCAAAAACCTGAAAATTGAGGAGAAAAAGACCATAGAACAACTGGTGCAAGAACGTATTGAGCTGGAAAATAAAAAGAATCCGCAGGCTAATTCGGCCGAATTCCGTAAAGAAATTGTTGAAAAGATAGAAAATGAAATCAATTAACACTCTCTTTATAAATTTGTTTTATACTGACAAGAAAAAAATGGAGTAAGACGGGTGAAATCCTTAATTGTCTTTGCAAGAATACTTATCGTGGGGTGCCTATGGAGCATAGTCTTCATAGAGGGCATCCGCGTGATTATGCTCTGCAACTGGCATTTTGATATTTTTTGGCCCGACCATTGGCGCCAAGCTTACGCGCTTTGGAAAGCGGGCTGGGTTATCCGCGCGCCGAAAGAATGGGCTTTTGTGATTATTCTCGTAACCTTTTTCCCTATGCTTATTACCGGCTGGTGGACGCTGTGCATGGTGGCTTGGGAACGCATTATTTATGATATTATAACATCGCCGCTGGCTTTGTACCGCCGCCTGATTAAAACTCCGCTTAACGTTATGAAAACAAACAACAAATACGGCGTAGTAAAGAGAAAATCATATAAACAAATCAGACCGGCGGGAGTGGGCTTCAGAATGCCGATTTCCGATTATGCCGACAACAAATCGGCGGCTCCGGTAACGGCAGGCGTCGGCGGCAGTGCGGTTTTGCCGTCTCAGGTACGGCCTACCGCGGCTCCGGCAGCTCCGGCTGCGGCTAAAACCGCTAAAAAAACTGATATTCCGTCAGCTATAGACCATGCGCTGTTCAAATTTGACGATGACGACGATGATTTTGATTTAGACATAGATTCTTTTGAAAAAGCCGATATTCTAAAGAAAAAAGAACCGGCAAAAGCTAAAAAGCCGGTCTTTGATGACGAGGATGATGAAGAAGACAATATTCCGCCGCGTAAAAATAAGCGCGACACGGATAATAGCTCTAAGCGTGCGGCTAAAAAGCCGATTTTTGACGATGATGAAGATGAAGAGGACGAAGATTTCCAGCCGCGCAGCAACAATCGCCGCAATAAAAATGACCGCAGCAGCGATAACAGCGGCAAAGACCAGCGGCAGAAAAATAAACAAAACCGCGATGACTCCCGCGGCGACAAGCCAAACCGCAATAACAAGCAAAACAACAGCGGCGCTGACGATGATTCCGGCGAAAACAGCACGCCGCGCAGTCCGGTTTATGACAGCCTGCAGCAAAAAGGCTATGATGTTATTGCCGGCGTAAATGTCAACAATACGCTTATAGACTTTGTCGGCGTTTCGGATACGGAAATCTGCCTGTGCTTGGTGGATAAAGAAAACGGCGACTGGCTGGCTGATGAAGAATTGTTTAACGGCGAAGAGCCGCTTTGGTTTTCTGAAAACAGCCACAGAATTTCACCGGTGCGCAAATTAGATGTTGCACGCAATATAATTCGTGATAAACTGGCGGAAGAAGATTTTGAACAAGAAATCAAATCGTATGTGGTTGTACAGATGGCTAACATCATCAACGCCGATGATATGTTTGAAATTTGGAACAAAATGGATATTGAAGTAACCCGCATCAACCGCGGCGCGCCTAAAGAAATTCATTTGTTTTCTAAATCTCTGGATGATGCCGACGGACAAATTGACCGCAAAGAACTCAACCGCCTGCGCAAGATTTTAAAAAGTATTAAGTAGAGGATAAAATGGCACTAAAAGAACGTGGAGAAGAATGGAAAGAATATGACAGCGCCGTCCGCTGGATGATGATTACTTTTCTTATTTGTCTGGGCTTAACGATTTTCCTCTTTATTTTTGCCCTGCCTTTGTCATATTTGGTCGGTCACGGCGTTTCTAAAGCCTCTTTTGAGATGATAAATAAGTTTTTGGCCACGATTGTAGACAATCCCGGACATTTATGGGCTATGTACCTGAAATGGTTTAAGCAGCTCATCCGCTACAACGGCTCTTTTTCGCTCAGCTTATGGCTGCCGCTGCTGCCGTTTATCACTATTCCGGTGGGTTTGATTGTCGGTGCTTTGCTCAGTCCGTATAAATTCCAAGTCAACACCCAAGGTTCGGCGCGAATCGCCGAATTACGCGACATTAACAAGATGGCTTTGCTCGGATTTGACGGTTTCTGTCAGGTTGTGGGCAAATTCAAAGGTCGCTTTTTAATGCTGAAAGAAACCTTGGCCACCCTGTGCTGCGCTCCTCCGGGTACCGGTAAAACCGCCGGCGTGGTTATTCCGACAATTTTTAACTCGGCCAAGCTGAGCATTATTGTAAACGACCCGAAACCGGAGCTTTGCTATTCTACCAGCGGCGCCCGCGCCAAAGTAGGTCCGGTGTTTATCATCAACTGGGGTGCCGAAGATAACCCGAGCGAGGGTATTTATTACCCAAGCTGGAATCCGCTGTCGCCGAACTCCATGCCGGAAGCCGGTCCGGACCGCGATATGTATGTGGATTCTATGTGCAATATTTTGGTGGAAGACCCTAAGGGCGGCGCAGACCCGCACTGGGCTAACACCGGCCGTGCCGCACTAACCGGCTTTATTAACTTTGTGGCCTCTAAATGCGACCGCGCCCGCGCCAATGACTATTTTATCGGGCGTATTTATGAGGGCAAGCTGGACGCCAAAGATAAAGAGATTTTGGAGGGCTATTATATGGAGATGCGCGATCCGGCGGCTCCGCGCGCCATTCAAAACCTGAAAAACGGCACTTTAACTATGGAAAACTATCTGCCTATCGGTACTTGGAACCTGCTGCCGTCGCGCTGGATGGGACGCGAAGCCTGCATTGCCATGATTATGGAATGGATTACCGAAGCGCAGATTAACGCCGCTCAAGAAATTCAGCGCCGTATGGACGAGGGCGATCAAATGGCGGCCATGGCCGACCCGACGCATGATATGCTGGAAGAAGCCGTGAAAGAAGCCCGCAACTTTGGTTATTCGCAGCGCTGTATCACAGAATTAAGCTCACTCAGCAGTATGCCGGATAAGGAGCGCGGCTCTGTGCTTTCTACCGCTTTTGCCGGTATCGGCTGCTTTAAGAACCAAGCCGTAAAAGCCCGCACCAGCTTTTCGGATATTCAGTTCCGCGACTTGCGCGGTATGAAAGATCCGGTTACCGGCGAATGGAAACCGATTTCGGTTTATTTGTCCGTAAACCAAGTAGATGCGCGCGCTTTGGGCGTTATCAGCAGTACGTTTATTGAGCTTATGTCGTCCTACCTGATTTCTAACCCGCCTAACCACGTTAATAAAACCGACGGTAAAATGGGACCTTTCCCGACATTGTTCATTCTGGACGAGTTCCCGCAAATGCCGAAAATGAAAGCTATTATTGACGGTCCGGCCGTAGGCCGCGGTCAGAAAGTGTCATATTTGCTGATTGGACAAGACTTAGGACAAATCTCCGGCAAATATGGTAAAGATGACTTGGAAACGGTGATCTCTACCACCGCCTGCAAGATTATTCTTTCACAAAACAACGAGGTTACAGCTCAGCGCTTTTCTAAGATGATCGGCAACAAGACCGTACAGGTTTCGTCATTCAGCCGAACAGAGGGCAGCTTGGGCAAGGACTTTAACCCGCTGGCTAAGAATGTTAACTATCAAATGCAGGGCGTGCCGGTTATCAGCGCTACTCAGCTGCTGAGCTTGCCGTTGCTGAAGCAAGTTATCTTGATGCAAAGTTACATTGACCGCCCGATTATGGCAGATTCGCCGCGTTATTATCTTGACCCGAAAATGCGTAAGTTGGCTAAGCTTCCGCCTTGCCCGAATGTTCCGGATTGGATTGTGGCGCAGCGTGAAGACATCAACGACGACATGCTGGCTAAGCTCGGAATTGAGTATAATCCTGACGAAGAAGATAATGACAGCTTTGAGGCGGATACACCGCAAGCATAAGTTACTGATTTTGCAAACCGTCGTTTATCAGCGGCGGTTTTTACTTTTTTATGTATTTTGAAAAAAGAAATTGCCGATAAATTGAAAATTGCCGAGGGAACAGTTAAATCAAGACTGTTTAACGCACGCAAAATATTAGCTCAAAAATTAAGTTTTTTAAGGGAGAATAATCATGAATAAATTTTTATTAACCACCGCACTTTCAACAGTTATCGCCTTTTCGGCTTATTCCAACGCTTTTGCCGAAGCAGCGGCGAATCCGGCAGAACCGGCGCAGCAGGCAGAAAAAATGCCAAAACCGCATAAAGAAATGCGCAAACTTCCGAAACCGGAAAAAATGGATAAATTTTTAGACTTGACCGACGAACAAAAAGCCAAAGAAATCCGCGAGCAAAGCCGCAAGGAAATTGAACCGCTGATGAATGAGATGAAAACCATCCGCGAAAAAATGGATAAAATCCGCGAAGCCGACATGAAAAAGTTTGAAGCGATTTTGACGCCGGAGCAAAAAGCTAAATTGGAAGCCCGCAAGCAGCATCATGAAAAAGAGTTTAAAGGCGGCAAAGACCGCAGATTCCCGCCGCGTGATTTCAAGGACTTTCCCAAACACGATAAAGACTAAATAAACTTACCGCCGGATTTTGATTTATCCGGCGGTTTTCTTTTCTCTTACTTTTTTTCCTTTTTATTTTTGCGGGATTTCGGCGATTTTGCTTTTTTAGCCGATTTTTTGACTCTGGAGCTATCGTTTCCGGCTGCCGGCATGACCGCATCATTTTTTTGCGAATCCATAGCTGTATTTTCATCTGACGGACTCGGATTTTCGGACTCCAAAATTTCGTGCATAGCCCTAAACAGCATCATGAAGACGGCAATATAGATCAAAGTAAGGCTGTTATAAATAAAGTCCGCTGCAAGCGAAGTTACAAAATTGAAGCTGCTCAGCATCAAAATTTTTAACAGCACATTGGCGTACAGCGACACAAAATTTATGATAACAAAAATTATTACATACGAAAAAATTATATGAATACTGCGGTCAGACGTTTTTTGCCATATCTGCTTAAACGGAGGAAATTCTCCGCCGGAAGCATAGCTGATTGCCGGAGAAAGACGCAAAAGAATAAACGGCACCCAGCAGCAAATAAACGCCATTACAAAATATATAAATTCAATCCGCCAATCCGGATTAGCTTTTTTGAGCATAATCGCAAAAACTGCCGCCACAGAACCCAGCAGCAAAAAGACAACACCCATTAAAAATCCGAGAATCTGCAAGCGGCGGCGGCTGAATAAAAATATATTTTTCGGCTTAAAATTCTGTCCGTTAAAAGCTGAACCGTAAAAATCAATAAAAAACAAACAACAGAGCAGAAAAAACAAAAATTTATCGGCGGCAAACAAATACAGCGGAAAAGTACCTTTATCATTTTCCAAATAGCACCACCAGCCGCCTTCGCGCCCCAGCTGGCAAGATGGCAGCAAGCCCATGGCCGCTGACAGAACCGTAAGCATTAAAGCATACCAACCTATGACTTTATAGTTTTCTGATATTTTTTTCAGCAAGCTTCCCGTATTCAGGATAATTTTTAGGAATGTCAGTTTCATTTTAGATTTCCTTTACTAAAGTAACTCCGGCAATCGCCCGTATGGAAGAAAGCAAATTTCCATCGGCCAAAGCATAGCCGTTTTTAAGTTCTATACGAATATCCCAGTCGTCGTTTTCCGGTTTAATATAAACTTTATTTGTGCCGTAGCGCTCGTGCGACAAAGCCTCGCGAATCGGGCGCACAGCTTCAACATTGTTCACAACAATAATCAAACCCTTTGAATTTTCAGTAATTTCTTCATCCAAGGTTTTAATAACATTAAACAGCATGCGCGGCGGCATATCGTCGGCCTGTTTTTCTATTTTTACTTTTGCATAAAGCGGCAAACCGCTGTTTATAGCATGTTCAAATTTAGTTATTCCGTCCGAAAATAACAAGCCCTCGTAGGCCGATGTCGTATCTGAAAGCTTTACAAAAGCAAAAGGCTTGCCGCTCTTGCTGATTTTTCGCTGAAAACTCTGCAGGCAGCCGGCAAGGTTGGCGTAAATCGTATCGCCTGTCTTTATGCCTTTTACCGCATCGGCATAGGTAGTGACGCCCAAACGCTCCATGCTTTCTTTATAAACATCCAGCGGGTGCGCCGATAAATAAAATCCTATAGCTTCCGCCTCCAGCTGCAGGCGTTCCAAAGCCGGCCAATCCGGTTTATCCTGCAATTTTACTTTAGCGTTCAGTTCTTCGCTGCCAAACAAAGAAGTCTGGCTGCTGGTTTTAAGTTCGGCAGCCGCCGCCATATGGCGCATGATGTTTTCAATATTGGCAAAAAGCTTGCCGCGGTTCGTATCTAAACAATCAAACGCACCGGCTTTTATCAGCTGTTCCAGCTGCTTGCGGTTTATCTGCTTAACATCTACACGATGGATAAAATCTGATAAGTCTTTGAATTTTCCATTCTTCTCGCGTTCTTCAACAATGGCGTTCATATTGGCTTCGCCCACGCCTTTTAATCCGGCCAAAGCAAAGCGGATATTGTTTCCCTCCACCTTAAACAAAGCGTTAGACATATTGATATCCGGCGTTAAAACCTTGTAGCCCATTTTTTTGAACTCTTCGGTATAGAACAGCACTTTTTCGGTATTGGTAATATCAAAGTCCATAATGGCACACATAAATTCCACCGGATAGTGGGCTTTTAAATACGCTGTCTGGTAAGAAATCAGCGAATAAGCAGCCGCATGCGATTTGTTAAAACCATAGGAGGCAAACTTTTCCATTTGGTCAAAAATCGTCTTGGCAACTTCGCCGTCTATGCCTTTTTTGATGGCGCCGTCGGTAAACATCTGGCGCTGATGCGGAATTTCATCGCGCATTTTTTTACCCATAACCTTACGCAATTTATCCGCGCCGCCCAGAGTATAGCCGCCCAAAACCTGAGCGATTTTCATCACTTGCTCTTGGTACACCATAATTCCGTAGGTTTCGCCCAAAATCGGCTCCAAGTCCGGATGCAGATATTTAATCTCTTCGCGTCCGTGCTTGCGGTTGATATAAGTCGGAATATTATCCATCGGTCCCGGGCGGTAAAGAGAAATAACGGCGATTAAATCTTCAAAACGGTCGGGCTTGATTTGCTTCATCACATCGCGCATGCCTGAGGATTCAAATTGGAAAATAGCGCTGGTATTGCCCTCTTGCATAAGCTCATAGGTCGGCTTGTCATCCAGCGGAACCGCCGCCATATCCAGCTCTATGCCGTGGGTTTTCTTTACCCAGTCCACAGCGCGTTTAATAACCGTCAGAGTCTTTAAGCCCAAAAAGTCAAACTTGATTAAGCCGGTTTCTTCCACAAACTTCATATCATATTGAGTTACCGGCATTTCAGCGCGCGGGTCCTTATAAAGCGGCACCAGCTGGTCAAGCGGTCTGTCGCCGATAACCACGCCGGCGGCGTGCATGCCGGAGTTGCGGTATAGCCCCTCAAGTTTCATGGCTATATCAAACAGCTTGTTGATTTGCGGGTCTTTTACCCGCATTTCTTCAAGCTCCGGAACTTGGTCTAAAGCTTCCTGCAAAGTCGGGTTTTTACCGCCCTGCCCCGGCGGAATCATTTTGGAAATTCTATCCGCTTGGCTATACGGCATTTGCAGCACGCGCGCCACATCGCGAATCACGGCTTTTGACTGCAGTTTACCATAAGTAATAATCTGCGCCACATGGTCGTAGCCATATTTTTTCTGCACATATTCAATAGTTTTATGGCGGTTTTCCTGACACAAGTCCACGTCAAAATCCGGCATGTTAACACGTTCCGGATTCAAAAATCTTTCAAACAGCAAATCTAAGCGAATCGGATCCAAGTCAGTAATTTTCAGCGCCCACGCCACAATGGAACCGGCACCGGAACCACGCCCCGGACCAATCGGCACGCCGTGGGTCTTAGACCAGCGGATGAAGTCCGACACGATAAGGAAATAGCCCGGAAAACCCATTTTTTTGATAACGCTTAATTCATAATCTAAGCGCTCATAATAATGACGGTCTATTTCGGCGCGCTCTTCCGCACTCATTCCGTCATGATAAACTTGGATTTTCATACGCTCGTTTAAGCCTTTGTAGGCTTCTTCGGTAATGAATTCATCCTGAGTTTTGCCCTCTGGGCAAATAAATATCGGCAGCAGAGGCTCCATTTTATAGGAAAGATAATTGCAGCGTTTGGCAATATTTACCGTATTTTCAACCGCTTCCGGTATATCTTTAAACAATTCCACCATTTCGGCTTCAGTCCGCCAATGGTTGCCCGGCAGATATTTGCGGCGGTTTTCGTTAGCCACATACTCTCCGGCGGCAATACAGCAAAGCGCGTCGTGTGCCTCATACATGCTTTCATCAAAAAAGAAAACATCGTTTGTCGCCACCAGTGGAATATTATGTTTATAGGCAAGCTCCAAGAATACCGGCTCGGTCTTCTTTTCTTCCTCATAGCCGACACGGGAAATTTCCATATATAGCCTATCGCCGAAAATCTCTTTATATTCAAGCAGTTTTTTCTCGGCTTCATCCTTGCGATTTTGCAAAATCAACCGCCCGATTGGCCCCTCATAGCCGCCGGTAAAGCAAATCAGTCCGTCGCTGAAGTCCCGCAGATTCTGCATAGTGAGCTGCGGCGTGTCGCTGTGTTCCATATTATCCAGATAATAGCGGCGGAACATTTTCATGATAGATTTATAGCCGGTTTCATCTTTTACCAGCAATATAATTCTATCCGGTGGCAGCTCCTTGCCTTTAGAGAGCGCCAAGTTTTCCGAATCCTCATTATGCACACAGAGTTCAGAGCCGAGAATCGGCTTAATTCCCTCATCTGAGGCATATTTTGAGAAGCATTTGCCGCCAAACAAATTGCCTCGGTCGGTAATAGCGCAGCAAGGAATCCCTAAATCATGCATTTTATGCACCAGCTTTGGCACCAGCATGGCGCCAAGCGACAATGAATAGGCGGTATGAACGCGCAAATGTATAAATTTAGGGTCAGTCATTCGGCAATAAAGGCGCCCGAAAAAGGCGCCCCTCGGTTATAAATTATTTATCGGAACTGGCTTTTTGATAGCAGCGGCAATGACAAATACCGTCGCGCTCAATATCGCTGCGGCAAAGTTCGGAAATGCAATATCTTTTTTCATTATTGCCGTCGCAAGGGCAGCGCTGCCACTCGCCGTCGCCGAACATCATATTTTTTGCCTTAGCGATTTTTTCAATATTCTGAGTCGGATAGTATCCGGCTTTTTTGCAGTTTTCTAACATTTTTTCTAAAATTGTAGCCATTTTAATTTTCTCCTATCTTTGTTCTAAAATATCTAAAAGCGAGCTTAATTCTGCCGGTGTGTTATAGTGCAATGTTATACTACCTTTACCTTTTTTTCCAGCATTTATTTTGACTTTTAGCTTTAATTTTTCTTCTAGGTCCGCCATGATTTTTTCTAAATCTCTGTCTACAGGCTTAGGCTGTTTCGGCATAATATTTTTAACATTTATACCTTTGGCGCCGGCAGCCAAAGCTTCGGCTTCACGCACGCTCAAACCCTCTTTAACAATTTTATCTGCAAGTTCAGAGGCATTTTCACAGCCAATTAAAGCGCGGGCATGTCCGGCGGTCAGCTTATTTTCTTTTACCAGCTGTTTAATTTCTTCCGACAGACTCAGCAAACGCAAGGTGTTGGCAATATAGCTGCGGGACTTGCCGATAACTTTGCCGATAACTTCTTGAGTGTAGGCATATTCGTTCATCAGGCGGTTTAAGCCCTCGGCTTCTTCAATAGCCGACAGATTTTCACGCTGCAGATTTTCAATTAAAGCGATTTCCAGAGTTTCGCTGTCGTTTAAGTCTTTAACAATTACCGGAACTTCATCCAAACCGGCAAGCTGAGCTGCGCGCCAGCGGCGCTCCCCGGCAATAATTTCATATTTATCGTTCTTTTTGCGCACCAAAAGCGGCTGCAGCACGCCTTTTTCTTTTATGGACTGAGCTAAAGACTCCAGAGCTTCACGGTCAAACTCCGTACGCGGCTGAAACGAGCAAGGAACAATATCCGATATTTTAACTTCATTTTTTTCAGTTTTAAATACAGCGTTCTCAACCAAACTACTGACATCTGCCGTTTCATCATCCAGATTCAGATTTATATCTTCATCGCCAAGCAGCGCTTCCAGACCGCGCCCCAAACCGAATTTTTTATTATTTGCGTTCATTTATAACTCCTTTTCTCTTTTCAAAACTTCTTTGGCCAACTGAATATAGGCCTGCGCTCCGGCGCTTTTAAAATCATAAATCAAAATCGGCTTGCCGTGCGACGGAGCCTCGGCAATGCGCACGCTGCGCGGAATAACCGTCCGATAAACTTTGTCGCCGAAATATTTGCGTACATCAGCTTCAATCATCTGGCTGAGGTTATTTTGCCTGCTGTACATTGTGAGAATAATGCCCTGCAAAGTCAAAGCCGGATTAAAATTGCGTTTAATCGCGTTAATATTTTTCATTAAATCAGCCAAGCCCTCCAGAGCCAAAAACTCGCATTGCAGCGGCACCATAACCGAATTGGAGCTAACCAGCGCGTTAATAGTGATTAAGTTTAAGGACGGCGGGCAGTCAATCAGCACATAATCATATACGGCTTCTAAGCTGCTTAAGGCTTTTTTCAGCACAAACTCGCGTTTTTCTACCTCCACAAGTTCAATTTCCGCCGCAGCCAAATCCGGCGATGACGGAATCATATCAAACCGTGGCAAATCCGTATGCAAAACCGCTTCTTTAACATCGCACTTGCCGATTAAAACATCATATGAAGAATAGTTTTCTTTTTGCTTGGCGATTCCCATAGAGGTTGTAGCATTGCCCTGCGGGTCAAAGTCTATAACCAGCACGCGCCGGCCGATAGCTGACAAAGCCGTGGCAATATTGATTGTAGTGGTGGTTTTTCCGACTCCGCCTTTACGGTTTGCAACAGAAATTATTTTCATTTTTTCTTTACCTCCGTCAAACAAAATACATAGCCCTCTTTGCCTTTTTCTACTTCAAACGGACGGGCGTAAAAATTTTCAAATATATCTACAGACATCTGCCAATTTTTTTCAGCTTCTTCCAATTCAGCGAATCCGGTATGACCTTTAGGCAAAACATATTCCGTATTTTTAGAATACAGTCCGGCTGTACATTTCAGGATTTTATCAACCGAAGCCACAGCGCGGGCGGTTATATAATCTACATTTTTAAATACAACGTTTTCAGCACGATTATTTATAACTTCAGTATTCTGCAAATTTAATCGTTTGCAGACATCTTTTAAATACAGCGTTTTTTTAGTTATACTTTCTATAAGCACAATTTTCAGAGCCGGAAATTTTTCTTGGCAGGCAATAGCCAACACGATTCCCGGAAAGCCGGAACCGCTTCCGATATCTACAAGCAATTTTGCGTCATCGCGGATATAATCTATCAGCTGCAAAGAATCCAGCAAATGACGCGTTTCCAGTTCTTTTTCGGCATTTTTACTGACTAAGTTAATTTTTTGATTCCACTCTAAAAGAATTTGCAAAAAATCTTTCATTTTTTGCAATGTTTCACGTGAAACACCATAACTCAAAACTTCTTCATCAAAATTCATTTTTACCTCTGGTTATAAAGTATGCGCCATTTAAATTTTATGCAACAAAATATAATTGTTATTCACTAAAACTTAATTCTCTGCTGAATATTATGCTTTGCCAAAGCAGCTTCAGCCAAATCAAATCTATCGCCAAGCTCTGCAGCCGCATGTGCGTCATCGCTGATTACAAACGGAATACTGCGCTTAGCCGCCTCTGTTAAAATCTCTTCACTCGGATAAAAATCGTTAATTTTACGCAAGCCTTTGGTGCTGATTTCCATTCCCATATTCTGACATTGCAAAGTATCTAAAATTTTTAGTTTTTGCGGCATAAATTTTTCGGCAGAGCATATATCTCCTAAACGGCGCGCATAGTCTAAATGCGCTAAAAATTTAAATACACCGCTTTTCACAGCTTTTTCTATAGTTTCAAAGTGCCGCTGCAGCAATTCATTTTGCAAAGCCTCATCCTTAAAGAAAACCGGCATATCATATAAATCAATTAAAGATTCGCAATTTTCATCAAACAGCATGTGATTGCCGGTAATGATATAGTCATAATCAAGCTGCTTCAAAAAATCCTGCAGCTCGGCAAACCAACCGTTATATGTAAAGAAATCCACCTCAAAACCGACATATAATTTTAAGCCGCTTTGTGCAGAAACTTTACGGATATGTTCGCAATGCTTTTGAAAATCCGGTAAGATTTCTTTGAAATCTCTTTTAAATATATGGCTGTTGCCGCGCTGCTCCCAAAGCGGCCAAGATTTGCTTTGCCGTATATTTTTATGCACGCACAAATGGTCGCTTATACCCAGTTCACAAAAACCAAGTTTTTTAGCCTGCGCGACCATTTCTTCAAGCGTATTATTTCCATCAGAAAAATTTGTGTGCGAATGATATGAAAAATTCTGAACTATCATTTTTTAATATATCCCAAAATTGCCGTAACCGCTGCCGGAGTAACGCCTTTTATGCGGGCAGCCTCGCCGATTGTTTTTGGTTTTACTGCCGTGAAGCGCTGAATCATTTCTGTAGATAGTCCGCCGATTTTAGAATAATCTATATCGTCGCGGATTTGCAAATTTTCATCACGTTTAAATACAGCGATATCTTCATATTCACGCTTTAAATAACCGGCATATTTAGCGTCAATTTCAACTTGCTCATAAACAGAATTTTCTATATCCTGGCTTTCCGGGGCAATTTTGGAAATTGTTTCACGTGAAACATCTTGGTAGCCCAATAAATCTTTTAAGGTCTTTTTACCATTATGTTTTACGGTTATACCTAATGCTTCTATTTCAGGATAAGAAACGATTTTGTTTAAGCAAAAGTCATCAAACTTTTTAATTTTTTCTTCTTTTGTTTTAAATACACTGTATCTATTTTCGGAAACACAGCCAATGTTATAGCCAAGCTCCGTCAAACGGGCATCAGCATTATCAGCACGCAGTACCAAGCGATATTCTGAACGCGAAGTAAACATTCGGTATGGCTCGTCCACGCCTTTGGTAATTAAATCATCAACCATAACACCTATATAGCCTTGACTGCGGTCAATTTTAAACTCTTTGCCGCGGTTAAGTGCAAACAAAGCCGCATTTACGCCGGCCAGCAAGCCTTGCGCTGCCGCCTCTTCATAACCGGTAGTGCCGTTAATCTGTCCGGCTAAATACAATCCCTTAGACTTTTTAACTGCTAAGCAATGGTCAAGTTCCTGCGGATTTACAAAATCATATTCAATCGCATACGCATAACGAAGAATCTCCACATTTTCCAAACCTTTCATGGTATGGATAAAGGCATCCTGCACGTCTGCCGGCAGCGAGGTAGAAATTCCGTTTGGATAAACAACGTTTGTATCATATCCCTCCGGTTCCAAAAAAATCTGGTGCGAGGTTCGGTCGGCAAAGCGGACTAATTTATCTTCAATACTTGGACAATAACGCGGCCCCTTACCGGTAATCAACCCCGAAAATAAAGCGCACTTAGAAAAATTATCACGGATAATTTTATGCGTCGTTTCATTGGTGTATGTTACGCCGCAGTCAATCTGACGATTGTTAAGCGCCTTAGTTAAAAACGAAAACGGCACCGGATTTTTATCGCCGGATTGTTTTTCCAAAATACCCCAGTTAATCGTATCGCCGTTTAAACGGGACGGCGTACCGGTTTTCAAGCGCCCCAGCTGCAGACCTAAAGATTTTAAATACGGTGTTACACCCGTGCAAGAGATATCTCCGACACGCCCGCCGATAGAAGTCTGATGACCTGTAAACATCACGCCATTTAAAAATGTGCCGGTTGTCAAAACCACGGCTTTAGCAAAAATTTCCGTATCATCAGCAAGCTTTACACCGCAGACATTATTATCTTTTATCAGCAAACCCTCAACTGCCCCCTCTTTAATATCCAAATTCGGAGTTTCCTGCAGCGCCTGCAGCATATACTTTTTATAAAGCTCACGGTCTGCCTGCGCACGCGGTCCGCGTACAGCAGGTCCTTTAGATAAATTAAGCATTCTGAATTGAATACCAGCTTTATCTATTACCCGCCCCATTAAACCGTCTAAAGCGTCTACTTCGCGCACTAAATGTCCCTTGCCCAATCCGCCGATAGCAGGATTACACGACATTTCGCCGATTGTAGAAATTTTATGGGTAACTAACAAAGTTTTGGCACCGGTACGAGCCGCAGCAGCGCAAGCCTCACATCCGGCATGACCGCCGCCGACAACAATCACATCATACATATTATTCATTTCTGCCTCTAAAATTTTTCTTACACTAAAGCACAAAACCAAAATAAATGCAAATTAAAATACGCTGCACCGATTTAAATACAGCGTATTTTTTATCAGTAAAATTTAAATACAATGTTTTTATTATTTACCGATACAAAAGCTGCTGAATATTTTATCCAAAATCTCATCAACTTCCACCTGACCGGTAATTTTTCCGATAGCCCGGCAAGCCAAACGAATATCCTCTGCCGACAACTCAATTTCTTTTTGCAGATTAAAACGGCTTAAATTTTCCAAGCATTCAGCCAGTGATTCTTTATAGCGCTGTCTGGTAATCAGCTGAGCCGAGCTTTTTTCATACATATTCTGAAATGTTTCATAAATTTTATCAGTAACAGCATTTACATTTTGATTTTCTTTGGCAGATATCAAAATACAGCCTTGCTCATGCAATTTTTCTTGCTGCCCAGCCGATAATTTATCCATTTTATTGGCCACTAAAGCATAAGGAGCCGCAGCAGCTTTTATATATTCGTCAAAAATTTCCGGCGAATCTTTTTCAGCATCAAACATAAACAAGCAAAAATCAGCTTCCGCAATTTTATCTTTTGCCAGCTTAATGCCGATTTGTTCAATTTCATCAGCAGATTCGCGCAGCCCGGCCGTATCGGTAAATATTACCGGAAAGCCTTTTAAATCTACATAAGCTTCAATCACATCGCGGGTTGTTCCGGCAATATCAGAAACAATCGCTACATTTCTTTTTACAACAGCATTTATTAAGCTGGATTTACCGGCGTTGGTGGGTCCGGCAATCACAACCTTAAAGCCGTCGCGCAGACGCTCTTCCACATTATTCTGCTGTAAATGATTTTTAATTTCTTCAGAAATTTTAAATACACCGTTTTCAATTTTCTGCACCGTATCCTGCGGAATATTCTCATCCGGAAAATCAATATAAGCTTCTATATAGGATAAAACATTAACCAAACGCGAGCGCCAGTCATTATATAAATCAAACAAAGTTCCGCCCATTTGCTGCAAAGCGACTTTTTGCTGCAATGAGGTTTCAGCTTCAATCAAATCGGCTAAACCATCGGCTTCAGTCAAATCCATT
This sequence comes from Bacteroidaceae bacterium, assembly GCA_963659495.1. Classification (GTDB taxonomy): domain Bacteria; phylum Pseudomonadota; class Alphaproteobacteria; order RF32; family CAG-239; genus RUG410. The sequence goes on from CAVKTH010000002.1 coordinate 51,124, forward strand.
TTGCCGTTATAAAATGAGCGGCGGGAAAATTCCCCAGGTTCGGCCAAACGAAAATCCGGCAGCAACGACAAGGCTTCTAAAAAGCTGCGGATAACGGCTTTTGAGCCATGGCAGTTTATCTCTACCGTATCTTCTCCCGTAAAAGAAGCCGGAGATTTAAAAGCCACCAGCAAAGAATTATCTAATGTTTCACGTGAAACAGGATTGTAAAATTTGGTTAAATACATTTTGCGGCTGACAATTTTTTCTTCATCTAAATCCGTCATTTGAGAAATTATCTCAAAAGCTTTGCTTCCGGAAATGCGGATTACCCCTACTCCGGATTTTCCAAACACCGTAGATAAAGCATAAATTGTTTTATTATCCATTTTTACCATTCCTTTTTCATCATTAAAAATAAGGGCGATTTTTTGACCCTACAGCGCAGTTTTATATTTTTATGACTGATTTATCATTTTTTATAAATAACCAGCTTGTAAACTCATTTACGGAAGACAAATTTTCAGCCGTTATCTGCCGCCGCGAGCCGCCAGCTGCCTCTGCAGCATTGGATTTTGCTGATTGCCCTGCTGAATAGCCTGCCGGCATTTTTGCAAATCCGCTGCCGGAATATCCGGCAATTTCTGTAGCGCTGAAAAATCTTTAGGAACCGCCCCTTTCATCTGACGGTTATTATTAACACACGCAACATACAATTTCAAGGCTTGTTCTTTAGTCAGCGTATCTTTAAAAATGACCGGCTTGTTTTTATTGCTCGGCTCCTGCAGCAATTTCACATACATATCATATTCCGCGTCTTTAGCAACCTGAACTTTATCCTTTGCCGTATAGCGGATTTTATTTTGCTTTATGCTGAAAGCATACTCCTGCTCGGTATCGGCAATCTCTTTATAGCCGTCAAGCTTGCTCCAATATTTTTTAAGCTCTTTATTCCAAGAACACGGCTTTTGCGGCACCACATGAGGTTTCTGAGGATTGGCAGGCTGTTTTTCTGCTTCGGCCAATTCCGATATTTCCATGCCGTTAATATTGTTAATCAGCCGGTTTTTATGCAGATTGCCACGCATCAGCGCTTTAGCTTCATCCACTAAATCCGGATTAACTAATCCACGGCTTCTGTCGCGGTTAAATTCAGCCAGACGGCGCGACAAATCATGCCGGCACGGCTCTATAATGTTACTGATATTCTCCGGCGTAAGCTCAACTTCCTGCGATTTATCAATTAACGGAGTCAAATTTTTTGCTTCATAAGCTCCGGTCTGCGGATTATAGAGCTGAAAGCGATACAGCAGCGAACGGCGCTTAAAAAATTCTGTCCGGTCAGTATCTTCGGCTGCACTTAAAGGCACAAGCTGGATTTCTAATTTCATATTCCGCAGAAACTGTTTTTTATCATAGCTGCGGCGATGATTTTTTGCAAATGACGCAAACGCCGAATCCAGCAAATTCTTAGGATTCTGCACATATTCAAAACGCTTGTTTTCCGGCATATTACGCATTGCCAGCAAAAGCTGAGAAGATTCTCCGTCAAACATGCTGAAATCTTTAGGATTGCCTTTTTTCAAATAAGCGTTTGCCGCATTAAAAACCTGTGACAAATAGGCGCTGCGTTCATCTTCTACCTGCAGGCGGTAATAATCCTCCACCGAAAGGCGTTTTGCGCCGTCCTTCAGACAATATCCGGTTTGCAGCACCGTATTTTTAACATGCGTCAGCTCATGCTTCAGCATTAAAAGCTGCTTTGCCACTTTAACCTGTTCATCCGAATAAATTTTATATAAGCTTTTTTCTTTTGCATCCGGAAAAATTTCATCAATCCGGCTATGCGGATTTATCTGCCTTGCATGCTCAGCGCGGGCAATCAGCTGCTTTAAAGTACTATAATCACTCGGCGAAAACTTAAAATGATTGCGGACAAAGCTTACACGCTTCTCGCCGACATTAACAGAGGCGCGGCGCTGCTCAAAATCTTTAACCGCATATTCCTGCTTAACGCGGTCATAATATACATCATAAACATTATCCTGCGGCTCAATCTTATAGCCCAGATTTTTAATCAGCGGCGGAATCTCCGCATCGTCAATCCGGTTATCAAAGTGCAAGGTATTTGCGGCAGAAGCAATATGCGGCGGATAGTTATTTTCTTTCAGTCCGTTTTTATATCCTGCCGGATTTTTCATAAAATCATAATGAGCTATCTCTTTGGCTAAAAACTCTGTATTTTTAGTATCTACAGCTTTTAAAATTTCTTTTTCCAAGGCTGAACCGCATTGCAAAGTAGCGGCAAAATTATTATATTTATCAAAAAATTCTTTATAGGTAATCTGCTCGCAAAGCTGCTGATATTGCAGCATTTTTCTTTGCTTTTCCGCTTCATTGCCATAGTTCAGGGCAATGGCGACCACATGATTATCTGCTGTTGTCAGCAATAAAGTTTCTTTTGACATAGCTTATCCTTAAAAAACATTTTTAATGACAATAGCATGATTTTGACAAAAAATCAACAGAATTAAGAACGTCCGTTTTCACGTCCGGATATAGAATTTTGCAAAGTCTGCTGATATTCCTGATAATGCGAATCCAGTTCACGCCTAACATTACGCAGCAAAGAATCGTCTTTAGGAGCGCGGTCAATCGCCAGCAGCAGCGAATCCCCGCCCCGACCTTTCAGCACCGACATCATCATATGACGCTCCGTATTATCAAGCACCATAAACAGATTTATAACCAGATTGTTCAGATAGGTATTGCCCTCCAAAGGCGGTCTGTCTCCGAATTTATCAGCCAGAAATGCCGCAAATTTTTGACGCAGAGCCTCTTCCTCGCGGCGCTTGCCCAGCTCTATCTCATTATGTTTAACTACAGCTTTTTGCCACATTTGAATGCGGTTATCCAGCGTCAAGCCCAATGACTTGTAAGATTCCATGCGCTGTTCCGGATTAAGACAGTCCTCACATTTCTGTGGAAGCTTGGAAACTTGCTGCAGCGCGCGCTTAAACAGTTCGCAAAAAGTGTTGTTTGCTTTCAAAAACGGACAATATTCCGGACATTTTTTATGAACTTCAGCTTCGGACATAATTTTCTCCTCAATGCTTACAGAGTAGCGCAAAAATGCTTAAAATTCAATAAAGAAAAGCGCCGCAAGGGCGCTTTATTTTTATTCTACAGCTTCCGGTTTGGCGCGTTTGCGGGCAATCGGGTCTAATATACGCTTACGCAGGCGCAGAGACTTTGGAGTAACTTCCAAAAGCTCATCAGACTGAATATAAGCCAAAGCCTGCTCCAAGCTCAATTTACGCGGCGGAATAAGGTCAATAGCCTCATCTTTGCCGGCAGCACGGATATTGGTCAGCTGCTTAGACTTGGTCGGGTTTACTTCAATATCGTTATATTTTGTATGTTCGCCGATAATCATGCCGACATAAACCGGACTGTTATGTTCCACAAACATCGGACCGCGGTCTTGCAGTTTCCACAAAGAATATGCAATCGCCTGACCGTTTTCGCTGGAAATCATCACACCGTTGCGGCGGTCTTCAATCTCGCCTTTATACGGCTCAAAAGCATAGAAAATACGGTTCATAACGCCGGTTCCGCGGGTATCTGTCAAAAATTCGGAATGATAGCCGATTAAGCCGCGGGACGGAGCATGGAAAATCAAACGGACTTTGTTGCCGACCTGCGACGGAATCATTTCTACCAATTCAGCGCGGCGCTTGCTCAATTTTTCTACTACAGCACCGGAAAATTCTTCATCCACATCCACAACAACTTCTTCAACCGGCTCCAGAAGCTGACCGTTTTCATCACGCTTCATAATAACGCGCGGACGGGAAATAGAAAGCTCAAAGCCTTCGCGGCGCATAGTTTCAATCAAAACGCCGAGCTGCAGCTCGCCGCGTCCGGCTACTTCAAAGGTATCGGAATTATCGGTGCGGGAAATTTTCAAAGCGATATTGCCCTCAGCTTCTTTTTCCAAACGCGCCCAAATCACGCGGGATGTTACTTTGTCTCCCTCTTTGCCGGCCAGCGGAGAATCGTTTACCGAGAAAGTCATAGCCAATGTCGGAGGGTCAATCGGCTGAGCCTTAATAAAGTCTTTTACATCTACTTCCGGAGCGCAGATAGTATCAGCAACCGTGCCTTTAACAATACCTGCTACAGCCACAATATCGCCGGCATGAGCCGAATCCAAAGCTACACGCTCCAAACCTTTATAGGCCATGATTTTGGTAATTTTAGCGCGTTCTACTTCGCCGTGTTCGTTAATAACTTTTACAGCGTCATTCACTTTTACGCTGCCGCTCTGGATTTTACCGGTCAGAATACGGCCGACAAATTTATCAGATTCCAAAGTTGTAGCCAGCATTCTAAACGGTTTATCCGGTTCGCAGACCGGCTCGCTGACATAAGACAAAATGGTTTCAAACAGCGGAGTTAAATCCTTATGTTCATCCGCTAAATCGCGCACAGCCCAGCCGTTGCGTCCGGAAGCGTACAAAATTGGGAAGTCCAGCTGTTCGTCATTAGCATTCAGGCTGACGAACAAATCAAAGATTTCATTCAAAACTTCGTCCGGACGGGCATCAGGCTTGTCGGCTTTGTTAATAACCACAATCGGTTTTAAGCCGATTTTCAAAGCTTTGCCCAAAACAAACTTGGTTTGCGGCATCGGCCCCTCAGAGGCATCTACCAGCAAAACAACACCGTCAACCATAGATAAAATACGCTCTACCTCGCCGCCGAAATCAGCGTGTCCCGGAGTATCAACAATGTTTATATGAGTGCCGTGCCAATCAACCGAAGTGCATTTAGAAAGAATGGTAATACCTCTTTCACGCTCCAAAGCGTTACTGTCCATAACGCAGTCGGCTACTTTTTGATTGTCGCGGAATGTACCGCTTTGGCGCAACAGCCCGTCCACCAAGGTGGTTTTACCATGGTCAACGTGGGCGATGATGGCAATGTTTCTCATACTCATTATTAAATTTTCCTTTTATAAAATCTCCACAAAAAAGCGGCGCGGAAAATACATCCCACGGGCTTAAAGTTGCCTAACAATAGCGCATTTTTTTTAAATTTCAAGAGTTTTTAGGCTTTATTTTTAAGTATTTAACGATAAAACACCTGTTCAATGCTTCTGATATCCGCCGGAGAAACATAGACAATAAGCTTGTCTTGTTCTTTTAGCTGATACTCCTCCGGATTATAAATATATTCTTCGCCGCTGACAACCGCCAGAACAGCGCTGTTTTCAGGCAGTTTAAGCTCTTTAATCGTCTGACCGGCATTGCTGCTGTCTTCGCCCAAGCGGATTTCCCAGATTTCCCCCATTTCACGCCCCAAAGCATAGGCTTCATTTATGCGGGCGCGGCGCAAATACTGCAAAATACCGGAAACGGTAATAACCGAACGGTCTATAATCGTGTTATTGCGGATATTGGTTGCCAGCACATTATATTCACGCGAATTTATCAACGAAACGGCCTGAGTATCTTTATTTTTGGAAGCCAGCAAAGAAATCAGGAGGTTGTCTTTATCTTTTTCGGTAACTGCCACGCTGACATCCGCCGCCGCAAAACCGGCGTCTTCTAAAATGCGGTCGCTCATCATCTCTCCGGCAATAACCGACGCTTTATTTAATTTTTCGGCCAAGCGGTGCGCCTTTGCCGTATCACTCTCCACAATGCTGCAGCTGATAATATTTTCATCATTTTCCAGCCGAGCCGCCAAATAATAAGAAATCGCATTCGCCCCGAAAATCACAGCTTTTTCATACGGATTATGGTCTACACCGAACAGCCGCATTACATCTATATTGCGTTCCGGCGGGCAGGCAATATAAATAATATCGTTGCGCTGCAGATAGATTTCTTCTTCATTGGCTAAAATACGGTGGTTTCCGCGCAGAATCATTACCACCGCCGCCGAAAGCTCCGCCAGCTTGCTGTTGATGTGGTTCAGCGAAAATTTCATAAACGGAATATCCGTATCTTTTTGGCGGAAGTTAAAAATATTTAGCTCGTCATTCAAAAACGGATAAACCGCCATGCTCCCCGGCAGTTTGAACAAACCCAGCAAAAAGCGGGCAATTTCAATATCCGGAGTAATAACTAAATCTACCGGCAGGCTTTTTTCATTATAAAGCTTATTCCAAAGCGGGTTCAAAAAATACTGCGAATCCACGCGGGCGATTTTCCGCGGCACACCGAACAAAGTATAAGCCACTTGGCAGGCTACCAGATTTACTTCGTCATTTTCGGTTACGGCAATCATCATATCGGCTTTTTTCATACCGACAGCTTCTTGAATATCCGGATTAGATATAGACCCTGTAACCGGTTGAATATCGTATTCTTTAGCAATTTCATCCAGCTTGGCGGCATCTTCATCCACTACCACAATGTCGTTGCTGCCCAAACTCAGATATCCGACTAAACTTTTACCGACGCTGGAAGCGCCGCCGATAACAATTTTCATTATTCCAACCCCGCAAAATAATCATTTATAAGCTTTTCCGCTGCGTCAAAATCTGTAAGCTTTGTATATTGCTCGCGAAACTTTTTAGCCTCGTACAAACTGCGGACATACCAGCCGACATGCTTGCGCGATACGGCTATTCCGGCTTTTTCGCCGTAATACTCCATAAGCAGATGCAAATGCTTCAGCAAAATTTCTTTAATTTGCCGAACTGCCGGCTCAGCCGGCAATGTTCCGTGCAGCAGATATTCATGAGTCTGATTTAAAAGCCACGGATTGCCCAGCACCGCGCGTCCAATCATCACTCCGTCTACGCCGCTTTCAGCTATTCGCTGCTTGGCTTTCTGCGGCGAATCTATATCGCCGTTGCCGATAACCGGTATTTTGACGCTTTCCTTTACAGCCTTAATGATATTCCAATCAGCTTCTCCGCTATAGCCCTGCGCCCGCGTGCGCCCATGAACCGTGATATACGAAGCGCCGCTTTCCTCGCACATTTTAGCAAACGGCACCGCGTTTATATGCTCATTATCCCAGCCTTTGCGAAACTTTACGCTCACGCTGAGCGGCGTTGCTTTTACCACCGCTTCAATAATTTTGGCAGCACGCAGCATATCTTTCATCAGCGCCGAACCGGATTCATTATTGACAATTTTTTTAACCGGACAGCCCATGTTAATATCCAAAGAACGCGCACCCAAATCCGCTACCAATTTTGCCGCTTCAGCAAATAAACCGGCGTCATTGCCCACAAGCTGCACCACCACCGGATAATTTTCGGGACACACATCGGCAATTTGCCAGCTTTTGGGATTCTTGCGCTGCAAAGCATTTATAGCCGCCATTTCCGCATACATATTGCCTTTGCCGCAAGCTGTTAAAATCTGCCGGAACGGCCTATCCGTAACTCCGGCCATCGGTGCTAAAAAAACAGGGCTGTCAAATCCGCCAAAAGTCATCTGCTAGTTGACCTTTCCTAAGGCACGGGATAAAATATAATAAACTTTACCGATATCCGAACCGGAAATTAAAGCAAGCAATGTACTGGCGCGGTTATTGCTGCGGGCGGCTTCTATCAGACTGTTGAAATCATCCAGATATTTATCTACAACCACGCGGAAATCCGGCTTTTTCTCATAGTCTTCACGCACGGCGACAACCTCTTTTTTAGTCATATTCTTTGAAAGGTAGCGCACAAAAACGCTATGGTCGCCCTCGTAATATTTTTTCCACAAAACTTCATCATCGCCGGTTTTGTTAAATATGCTGTTGATATCAATAGAAATTGTTTCCAGTTCACTTATGATATCAGCAGAATTTTTCATAAACGAATCTATGCTGGCAACCTTAAATTTTTGATTAAACTCATCATATTGCTTTTGAGTTTTATCATAATTTTCGTTTAAATCGTTCAGATGCTCGCCCATAACTTTGCTGAATGCCGACATTTTATTTTCATAAGCTGCTAAAGTTTTGCCCACGGTTCCGGCTGCGGCTGACATATCCTTATTCAGCACGGCTATCTGCGAGCTAATCTGCTTCAGGCTGGCCAAAGACTTATTGACATACTCATCCTGCTCAATCAGCAAACCGGCATTTGTTTTGCTTTGGTTAGCAATGCTGTCGGCAGTTTCCGACAATTTGCCGATATTTCCGGAAACCAGACTGTTAACCTCGTTAAACTTATCTACCACGCCGCCGGCCTTGCTGCTGAAGTTATTGACGCTCGCCAGCAAACCGTCTTCCATTTCTTTCAGAGTTTGGGCTATAGAAGAAAATACTTTGCCCAATTCGCCGTTTTTATCCTGAGTATTTTTATAAAATTCCTGCAGGCGGGAAACCTCTTCGCCCAGATTTCCAACGGTTAAATGGATGTTGTTAACCATTCGGCTGCCCTCGGTTTCTAAAAGCTGGCGCTTATCAGAAATATCTGAGCCTAAACGCCCGAAAATCTCTTCAGTCTGCTGCGAAGCTTCTTTAATGCTCTTCATCTGCGCCTGAATATTCTGTTCCAAGGTGTTGGAGCGTTCAATCATGGCTTCTACTTCCAAACTGATAAGCTTGCCGTATTCGCCGAGTTTTTTATCCAAATAACCGGAATTTTTATCCAAAATCGCCGATTGCTGCTCAACTACGGTTTTCTGCTCGCTAATGCTGTTTTCTATATGCGAAATGCCCGAATCCAAGCGATGAAACAGCTCTTCGCAGTTTTCCGCCGTACGCAGAAAAGTTTTTTCCAGATTTTCGCCTTTTTCCGCCCAAGATTCAATAATCTTGCCAATCGCCAGCTGGCTGGATTCTGAATAATTATTAAGCTGAGCCTGAGCTTTTTCTATGTTTTCATTATTTACGTTCACGACTTCCTTAATATTTTCCGCCGCGGTAACCATTTCATTTACCATCGGTTTCATAATTTGCGACAGCTGCTCGCTGTCCTCGCGAATCTGCATGGTGTTTACGCGGAAGTCAGCAGTTGTAGAAGCGGCTTTTTCGGCCACAAACGTAAAATTTTCCACCAATTTTTTTATTTCTGAGTTTAATTCCTGCATAGTTTGAGAAGAGTAGGTGTCAAGCTCTCCGGCCAGCGATTTCATCTCGGCAATGCGGTCGCTTAAATCACGCTTAATCACATCGGCCTGAGCGCAGACATCGCGGGTTGTCTCTTTTAATTCGGAAACCTGAGCTTTTATGGCATCGGCAATCATTTTTGTTGCGGCGTTGCCGTTAGAATCCGGAAAAATTACCCGATTCAGCGAATCGCGCAGCATCTGCGTCTCATTACGGAAACTATTGCCGCGGTCAATATAAGCCATAACCACCCAAACAATCGCTAAAGGCAATGAAATTCCGGCAATAAACCCGCTGAATTCATTCGGCATCATAGAAAAAAGATTATCCCAGCCGAAAAATTTGGTAATATATATAGCCACAATACCAAACCACATCACGCTAAAAACAATCATAAAACGATGCAAGCCGTTAGAAAACCAGCTTTCAGGCTGTTCCGGCAAATCAAAATTTTCAGTTTTATCCGATTTTTTTATTTTTTTTTCAGGATTTTTAGCGCTCATTTTTTCCTCTAACTACTTATTTTTACAATAATCACAGCTTAATATAACAAGCAAATAGTAAAAATTTTGCATAAATTTTGCACTTTTATAAAAAAATACATTGATTTTTAAGATCATATCTGTATGTTGTTATATGAAATTTGTTGCTGATATTGTCGGTTAATGAATTTTTACCGTTGCCATTATAGCTCAGTGGTAGAGCACGTCATTGGTAATGACGGGGTCGCAAGTCCGATTCTTGCTAATGGCACCATTTCCTAAAATCGCCTTTTTAGAGGCGATTTTTTTTGTTTTAATTACGCAAGAAGAGGACTTGCAGAAGATTCCTTTCGTAAACAAAAGTGTATAAAATTGCTTATTATTCCCAAAGAAAAGTGTATATTTTGCTTGTAAATTCGTAAGGAAAAGTGTTATTTGAAATCCTCTAAATCAATATATTACTAATTCAGAAGCCATTTTTCAAAATGCTAAAATAAGTCCGCAGACTTTACCGGCTTCTTTTGTGCATGAATTGCAAGCGCTGTTGATTTCGCTTAAAGACAAATCTCTTATACATTTTGAATTTGCCGAACAATAAGCCTCGCCCCAATAATAATAGCTGCTGTCCGTTGTAAACCACGCTACATACAGCACAGAGGCTAAAGGCTGCACGATATCCGACATTATCCGCTTGCATAACTTTGGAGAAAAGGCGGTTGAGGCTGATTTATTATCAACAACCTGAAAACTGCCTAAATACATATCTATAATTACACGCTCTCCAGAAGAAAAAACACGAATATAATTGCCGTTTGGGTCATGAAAATCGGAGCTGCTGTCTCTTACCCAAGTTTTCGGCACTAAATTTGCCGCCTCCACAATATCTGTCAGCCCATACTGCGCACCAGCTGTCCCATTTTTTGAAACGTTTTTTAAATCTGTAAGATGTTCTAACAATCCATAAATTAAATAGCTGTATTCGCTAACAGCTTTGATTAGTTTGAATTGTTCCATAGCCTTGGAATATCCGGCAATTCCGCCGACACTCAGCACACCGATAATCGCCAGCACGCCGAGCATTTCTATCATTGACCGACCAAAGGAATTTGCGTCTCTGCCGCCAGTCATTCTAGGTCGTGACGCACAGTCTGTACCTAGGATCTTGTCGCCCAAGGGTGACGCGACAGCGCAGAGCGGCGGGTATTCTAAAGCATTTTCAAAATTTTTATACATATTTCTAACTCCGTTTAATTTGTTACATAAAACAAAACCCGCTGTAAATGCGGGCGGATGTTCAGAAACCGTAAATCGTAATCGTAAAACGGCTCGGCCTATTCGGCGTGTAGCCTTATTTAACCGACATCCGTCCAAAAACAGAAGTCGGCATAAACAGTTTAAAGTCACTTATGCAAGTGACTGATTACGATTAAAAGGGTTTCTGACGCCCTAGGCATATCTCTATACCTATAAATTTTATAGCTTATGCCAAAAGGAAAGTAAAGAACTTTATTCGGTCAAAAAATTGCCTCTGCTATTGCCTTGCGATAAATAAATTTTACCGTCTAAATAAACTACAGACAATTCTTTTTCCCGAATATTAGGGGTTTGAGTATCTGAATGTTCTTTTTCATAGTTTTTCAAAAATTCTGCAAACTCCTCAACTTGTTCCGAGGTTAAGTTTTCATTTTTCGGCTCAGGAGATGTTCCATAAGGCACAGAACCGCGTAAATAATCATAGACATCATTGCCTTGCGAATCAGTCAATTTCAAATCGGCGCCATTTTCAACTAAATACTTAGCAATATCTAAATGACCTTCTTGCACCGCATACATCAAAGCTGTTCTTTCTCCATACTGTATGCAAATATCATCATTGCAATAATAACCGTTGTCTTTATTGCCGGCATTAGTCTGAGCATCTATATCTGCACCGGCATCTAACAATATTTTTACGCTGTCTAAAAAGCCGTATTGAGCTGCATACATCAACGCGGTTTTGCCTATAGAATTTACAGCATTTACATCTGTATTTATTCCTTTACACTTATTTTCGGAACACTCCTGTAGCAATAAAGCCAAAACATCAGGACGATGAATGCTTATCATTAAAATTTCATCGGCCTCAACCGGTATCTGCGGCTCTTTAAGAGTTTCTCCGCCCTGAATTTGCTTTACAATCAAATCTTTAATTTCATCTATCGGCGCACCAGAGAGAATTTTATAGCGCAGAGTGCTTTTATCTACCGGTTCTCCGCGGGTTGCCGGCGGCATCATTACTAAATGAGCATATTGCTCTGCCATTTTTTCCGAAACCTTAAACGTTTTAACATAATGCTGAGCCAGCTGCTTTACCGCTTCTTTAAAACCTATGCCGTAATTTAGAGTTTCCGTAACTTTTTTATAATTCGGATATGAGGCCATCGCCCATTCTTCCAGCGGCATAACTTTCAGATATTTTTCATTGCCTTTGATATTCCAATCCGGATTATAGCGGTAAATGTTATCATAGTATTTTTCCTTTGCCTGATAAACAAAACGGCTGGAGCCGCCACTCTCAAAATAAAAATTGCTATACAAGTTATAGTAAAATTTGTTTACTTCTTTAGGAAAATCATATTCTTCATATTGCGAACAGTTAGAAATATCTATTGCTTCAGCTCCGTGACCGCCGCCGGCATAATCCAAAACAGCCGTCATTTTAAGCTTTCGCGCTGTAGGGCAGGGAACAATAATCTGCCATGGCGTATAATTTATATAATTACTTTCATTATCCCAAATATTAAAAAATTTAGAAAAATGCAAAGCCCCGATTTCTATCAAGCATTTTAACTGCTCGTAGCATTTCAGCGGATTTTCTCCCACTAATTCTAAATAGTCCTCTTGGTACATTCTATAAAAAGGCTCATTCGGCACAATTTTTTCGTATTGAGCAACCAATTTTTCATGCAATCTTTGGGCAATTTGCGAAAACTCTTTAGTCTTTATCTGTTGAGGATGATAGATACTCTGCAATATTAAATATTCAATCGCAGCGGAATCATTTGTATCAATCAATTTTTTGAGCTGTTTAATAGCTTGATTCGGATTATTTTTAATGGCCTCGGTTATCTTTTCGTATTCATTATAATCTTTATTTGTTTCTACAGCAAACGCTGAAAAACTAAATAAGCTCATTAACAGCAAAATTAAAAACTTTTTCATTTTTACACCTAAATAACAGATTAACTTCTCTTATATTAACTAGAAAAAGTTAAAAAATGCACAAAAAAACATAAATTGAACTTATTATTTTGTTTATGGCGGAATTATTGCAATATCATTAAAAAAGCGATAACCGCAGGGTTCAGTCAAGAACGCTGCGGTTATTTTTCGTTTATAAATTTAAAATTGTTAAAAACTTTGCTGATTAATTATGGGAGCCTAAGTCTCTGCGTCAGTTAATAAAATCCAGTAACCAGAAAGTAATCTGTATTGATTTTATTATAGTACAAGTATCAAAGCTCATGATCGTCATGTACTCATTCTGCATTGATATTCTTTGTAATTGTACAAGCTATCAAACTGTTCCTGACCGCTTTGCACATTCGTTTGCGCAGCATAAATCAAAATTAACTTTTTGAATTCTGCTCAAAATCCGGATTATTTAATGTAATTATAAGCTCTAAAGCGCATTATTACTAAATACTAATCAACGACCGGATTCGCATAACCGACAGACTTATCATCAGCAACGTCCCTCAACACATAGGCGCACGGATAAGGTTCGTATTAGGACGGTTCAACATACCTAAAACTCTACCGAAACCAAAAGACTTCTTTACAATTCTCCTAGCTGAACTGTCTTTCATCTTCTGAGCTTCTACCTTATCAACAACTGTGTCACCTTTTGATTCTAATCCTTTTATTAAAAGGATTGCGAGAATCGCATAAAATAGAAATACCAAAAGATTAACTATAATTATTGAATTTAACGCTAAAAGATATAATACCGGCTGCAGATATTGTCAATAAAAAAAATAACCGCAAAGTTCCCTAAAAAAGAACAATGCGGTTATAGTTTTGGCAAAGATTATTTCCAGAATAATCTCAAGTTGGCGAACGAATATGAGGGAGATTAATACTCTCTAAGTCATTAAAACTAACAGCGGCTCCCCTTATTAAGCGGCTGAAAATTTCAATAACCCGATTACTTATATTCGTGGCAACTATAAACTTTTCAAAATAAATCAGGGACAAGCAAATTACTATAAGTCCGAGAATAAATGTAAAAAATAGAATTATACCAGCCATAATTATTAAAATTTAGCCTTGTATAACACTCAGATTTGCCGTTGTCAAGCCTTTTTGTCAAAATTTATTTATCTGCGGAGCAGCAGTCTTCCACATCGCTGATATCGGCCATTGCGTTAAAATTTCGGATATATTCTTCTTTGGTTAAGCAATTTTCCTTAGCTTTTTTCTCGTCTTTATAAACTTCGCGCCAATCGGCTTCCGGCATATCCGACATTGTGTCTTTATTGCTTTCGGCCACATTTTTAGAAAAAACAACCATATATTCGGCGTATTCATCTGCCGTTACGCAGCCGTCTTTGTCTTTATCCATTTGAAAATAGTTTTCTTCGGCGATGCCCTGAGATATGCTGCCGATTATATTATCCGACATTTCTTCGGCTGATGTGTCTTGAAATTTTTCTAAGGCAGCTTTAGCCTTATCCATTTTTTCTTGGAAATCTTTCATTATTTCTTCGGGAGATTTATTTGCCAGTTCCTGCGCCATTTTCTGCGCTTGTTCGGCACGCTCTTTGGCCTCATATTCGGTTTCTTTTTGCAAAACCTCAAAATATTCTTCTTTGCTGAGGCGGGAATCGCCGTTTCTATCGGCTTGCTTAAAATATTCCTGCATGCGGGATTTTTTAGCCGCTTTCTGCTCGTCGTTCAGATTAAAATCAATATCAATGCTTTTAAGCAAATAGCCGTATTCATTTTCAGAAATAAAACCGTCGCTGTTTACGTCATTAAGCTCAAAACCGCTGCTCAGCATACCTTGAATCTCCGGATCCGACATTTTTTCCTGCACGGTTTTCTGCCAGTCAAAATCCTGCGTTTCCTCGGCTTGAGCTGAAAAAACAATCAAAAAGCTGAAAAGAACCAATTTATACATAATAAAATCTCCTAAAATTATTCGGCTTGTTTATAACATGGTTTCAGCATTTATACAACTAAAATTAAAAATTTCAAAAAATCAACAGGTTTTTGTTGACTTATTGACAAAAAACATATATAATCACGTTACATTTAAAATTATTTTGAACTCGTTAATTTTTATTTTTATGAAGAATTTTTATTTTTTAATCGTGTTCATTTTGGGAGCTGTTTTTGGTATCGGCTGTGTAGTTTTGGTACAAAAATACATCCTGCAGAATGAAGCTGAGATGGTGGCTAAAGAAGTTGTTTTAAAAGAGCAGCCTCAAACCTCATCCGCAAATACCGTAAAAAGCATTCAGCTGGTTAAGGATGATGAAGTCAGCAAAACTCCGGTAATTGATAAACCGGATGAGCCGAAAAAAGAAGAAAAAGGACATACTTTTTTTGCTATGTTTGCATCGCTTACGGTTTTGTGCCTTATAATTGCGGTTGCCTACGGCGTTAATGCCAACCATTCTGACCAAACGAAATTAGCGAGCATCTTTTTTGGGATTGCCGCGCTTGCTTGTGCAGTAGTAGCATTTTTCTGTTACTGACATAATAAAAAAGACCGGTTTTATAAAAATCGGTCTTTTTTATTATTCAACTCATTAAAACTTTTGCTTTATACCGCTGTAAATCATGCAGCCCAGCCCCAAAACCAGCACAAAAGCCAAAACCGCCAGCAAGAAATAAACCGAAACATATAAAATTCCGGCCGCTAGCAAAATTGAAAAAGCAAACAAGCCGGTTTCCTGCAGCCATTTAAGACATGAATTTCTTTCCGGAAGCAAAGCAACCGCCTCATTATCGGCGTGTCCGTTTACTCCGTGTCCGCATTTCAGGCAATAAAACGAATCCACCGGAATATTAGCTCCGCACTTATCGCAAACCAAATACAAGCCCTCTCCGGTATCTTTGGTGCGGTGCAGGCAATGCGGGCAAAACTGCCATTTCCAAAACTTAAGCGGAGTTACATCTTTTTGGCAATTAAAGCAAAATACTTTTTTCATTTTATATCCTTGTTTATGGTTCGTCCTAATATTTTATTTAGTTTTTTTGCCGATAAAAGGCAAGAGATTTTATAAACAATTTAAATTATTAACGAATCTGTAAATTTTGGCAGGCTATACTGATGTATAAATATGAAAGGAGCCGCCATGAAAAAAGTTGTAATAATAGGAGCCGGTCCTGCCGGTTTGACCGCCGGTTTTGAACTTTTGAAAAAATCTAAAGACTATCAGGTAACTATTTTAGAAGAAAGCGATGCTATAGGCGGAATTTCACGCACCGTCCGCTATAACGGCAACAGAATGGATATCGGCGGCCACAGATTTTTTTCTAAAGACCAAGAGGTTACCGACTGGTGGAACAATCTTATGCCTTTGCAGGGCGCTCCCTCGCTGGACGACATTAAAACCGGACGTGTTTTTGAGCTGAATCCACAGGGACCGAATCCGGAAAAAGAAGATATTGTGATGCTGAAACGGCGCCGCATCTCCCGCATTTATTACAAACGCAAATTTTTTGACTATCCGGTAAAGATGAACCTTAACACCATTTTTAATATGGGGCTGTTTACCACCGCGCAAGCCGGATTCAGCTATATATTCGCGATATTGCGCAAACTGCCGGAAACTTCATTGGAAAACTTTTATATCAACCGCTTCGGGCGCAAGCTGTATTCCATGTTTTTTGAGGGCTACACCGAAAAGCTTTGGGGGCGTCATCCCCGCGATATTTCTGCCGACTGGGGCGCACAGAGGGTCAAAGGGCTGTCAATCGTGGCAATTTTGAAAGATATTTTCAGCAAAATTCTGTTTATAAAGCCCAAACAGGTTGAAACTTCGCTGATAGAAGAGTTCAGCTATCCAAAATTTGGACCGGGGCAGCTTTGGGAAACTGCAGCCGCTAAAATTGAAGAGATGGGCGGCAAAATTATTAAAAATGCCAGAGTTGCAAAATTCAAAACCAAGAAAAACGAATTTAAAGAAGTTGTTTATATTAAAGACGGCAAAGAATACACCATGCCGGCGGATATTGTTGTTTCATCTATGCCGCTTAAAGACCTTGCCGCCGGAATAGACAGCATTCCCAGCAAAATAGAGCGCATAGCCGGCGGTCTGCCTTACCGCGATTTTGTGACGGTCGGCTTGCTTTTGAAAAAGCTTAACCTAAAAAATCAAACCAAAGTCAAAACTCTTAACAATATTGTGCCGGACTGCTGGATTTATGTGCAGGATACCGGTGTAAAACTGGGGCGCATCCAGATATTTAACAACTGGTCGCCGTATTTAGTGGCAAAACCGGAGGAAACGGTTTGGATTGGACTGGAATATTTTTGCCGCGAAAATGATGAATATTGGAACATGAGTCCGGCAGAATGGCGGGCTTTGGGCGTAAGCGAACTTTTGAAAATGGGGGTTATTTCAGATGAAAAAGACGTGATGGACTCTCATTTAGAGCGCGTTAAAAAGGCCTATCCGGCTTATTTTGACACCTATAAGGATATTGACAAGCTGACAGAATACCTGAATTCGTTTGAGAATCTTTACTGCGTGGGGCGCAACGGCCAGCACCGCTATAACAATATGGATCACTCTATGGCGACTTCTTTTGCGGCGGTACGGCATATTTTGGGCGAAATCAGCGATAAAAAGGCTATTTGGCAGGTCAATACCGAAAAAAGCTATCATGAAACAAAAAAATAAACTAGCCTAACGGTTATCTTTGATTTGCCGAAATCAGTTTTATCTCTTTTGGCGTAACAGCGAAATGTTATGTTTTTTATAAACAAATTCAAAGGAGATTAAAATGAAAAAAGAATCTAAATCTTATGACAGCAAAAAACCGTCTCAAAAAGCTCAGCCTACTGTTTCTAAAGGCGGCTGTGGCTGCGGCTGCAGCAATTCCGCTTCAGAAATGGAAGAAATTGATGAAATTTCAATTAGCAAATAGGTTGTTTATATGAAAAATTTTAACGACTGAAAAAACTGATAACAACTAAAATACAAGACTTTGTTTCACATGAAACAGGGTCTTTTTTTATTTTATGCCGCCTTAAACTTAATCAAAATTTAAATTCTTTTATTTATGCTAAAGTCAGATTTTTATCTTTAATGAGGGTTGACATGTTTAAAAATAGGATTTTGCTAAAAACTGCAGGTTTATTTACCATAGCCTCTTTCAGTTTATCAGCGGTGCCTTTCCAAGCTAAAGCTAATAATTTGGCGCCTTTGTCTTTCAGCAGAATGTATAATTTAGCCCAAAACGGCAAAGTAGAGGCTTTACGCGCTTCTGTCCGCCGCGGCATGAATATTGACGTGGTCAACCAAAACGGCGATACCGGCCTGTGCATTGCCGCTCAAAACCGCGATGCTTATACCTACAACGCTTTCCGCGCCGCCGGTGCTAACCCGCGCCACCCTTGTGTGCAGAAAATTTCTTATTACGAAGACTTTGTCAACTCTTCTAAAGCAGTCTCCGTAACGGCAACTCCTCGTGAAGCCTATGGCAAAATGGGCAAGGAAAGCTATAAAATTTCTTCAACAACCTGGTGGATTTTAGGCGGTTTAGCCGTAGGAGGCGGCATTGCGGCGCTGGCTATGAGCGGCGGCGGTGGAGGCGGCGGAAGCAGCAGCGGAGACAGCAGCTCTGAATCCAACAGCTATATCGGCGACACTTTGGGGTCTTTAGGCTTAATCTATAACACAACCAGCGGCAAAGCCTCTAACAGCAGCCTGCTGGAAGTAAGCAATCCGGATATAAAAAAGATTGCCGAGCTTAACTTTAACGAAAACCCGATAGAAGCCGGAAAATATATGTATATCGGTCTAAAAGCCATTAACGGCGGCTCTTATACCAATACTGAAAACACTAAAATTTCTATCAATGAGGGTTCATCGGCGATGGCGGCGGTCAATAACAGCCAAGTTATTAACAACGGCTATATAAACGCCAACGCTTTCAACGGTTCTGTCGCCATGATTGCCAGCAACAACTCAGTTGCCTACAACAACGGCAAAGGCGTGATTCAAGATCCGGATGCCAACGGAATTAACCTTAACTTTTCCGGCTATACCGAAAATAATACCATAATCGGAATGTATGCCGACGGCAACTCGCAAATTATCAACACCGGAGAAATCAACGGCTCGGCTACCAAAGCCATTTCCGACCCGACTAAAGACAATACCGAAAGCAGCGGTTCCGGCTCCGATGATTCTTCTGAAAATACTAAGACAACTGCCGTATCCGGTACGATTATCGGTATGGAAACCATGATTATAAATTCCGGCAGTCAGGCTCTGAACGACACAAACACCGCCGTCAACAGCGGCACAATCAAACTGAGCGCGGGCGATGCCGGTGCCGCCGCCGATGAAATTAAAGTTAACATTATCGGTATGGGCAGTTATTTAGACGACGGATTTTTAAATGGCTCCAAAAATATTCAACGTGCTGAAAAATCCGTATTAACCAATAACGGAACTATTGATTTGGGCTATACCGGACAATATACTTTTGATTCTACAAAAACTCTGCGCAAAGGCTTAGGCGGCATTGTAGGAATGCGCGCCGAAACCAACACCGCCGCGACAAACAACGGCAATATTAAAATTACCTTGGACGATAAATCTTCCAGCTCCGGCGACAGCGTTGCCGTTGCAGCCGGCATGCAGTCTGTTCACAGCGGAACTATAACCAACAGCCAAAACGGAACCATTACCATTCAGACAAACGGCGACAATCAGCGTATTGCTTACGGCATGCTGGCGGTGGAGGGTACAGGCTCGGTTTCCGGACTTTATACCACGACCAAGCCGACCGTTACCAACAACGGCACTATAAAACTGAACGCCAGCAACGGCTACGGCATGGCTTCATATAACGGCGGCACGCTGATAAACGGCGAAAGCGGCGTTATAAACTTGGGCGATGACACCTACGCCACTTTATATACCAATAATGTCGGCATGTACGGCTCGGGCGACAGCACTTTAACATCGCTGATTAACAACGGGCAGATAAACGTATATTCAAATAATTCCACCGCTATGAAAAACGACTACAGCGGCAGCACCACTATCACCAACAACGGTACAATTCATATTTATAATAATGCTGTCGGCTCCAACGTATTCGGCGGCAACTACAGCAACGCCGTCAATGCCGGAACCATAATTTATGACGCAACCAGCAGCAACAGCAGCTCGTCCGACGGTTCAGATGCAAAAAATCTGCTGAATATTCAGCAAAATGTTATGAATACCAAATCGCCGAGCCGGACTTCTTCGGTAACATCTTCGGAAACCGAGACTATCTCCAATTCCGGCGCCATAACTCTGACTTCGGCCGACACCTCAGCTATGACCGTGGAGTCAAAACAAGGCACCGCCACCAACACCGGAACCATAAACCTGATGTCCAGCGGCACAAATTACGGCAATACGGGCATGCATTTAACCAGCGATGTTATTTCTGTGGCAAAAATCGTTAATCAGGGAACTATCAACGTAAACACCGGCTATTCTGCCGGTATGAGCAGCGCTGCCACCAGCATTGCGAATATGATAAATGACTCCACCGGCGTTATAAATGTAAGCGGGAAAAAATCTTTCGGCATGTATGCCACCGGCAACAGCCATATTATAAACGACGGCGTTATCAATGTATACGGCGACGGCAACACGGCTATATATTCAGCAGGAACCGGCGAGGGCAAAGAGGGCGCAGTTATTAAAAACAACCTTATTAAAATTTTCGGCATAAATGCAAGCGTCTTTCAAATTGACGGCAAAGCCGAAATAGAAGAAGTCGGCAATGTGATTGTCTGCGACCCAAGCGTTGACGGTGCAGACTGCAAGTCTAACGCCGCCGACACCATGACTTATTACAGCGTTTCAGGCTCTTCCGGAGATTTAACCTTAACAAACAGCCAAAGCATTTCCAAAGGAACGCTGGTAAGGCTTAAAGACAGCGCTGCCTTAACTGTTAAAAGCGGCGTTCAGCTTTCGGTTACGGAAAAAGGCACGCTTATAGATAATGCTGACGACAGCTCGGGAACCATTACCAATAACGGCACTCTGCGCCTGACGAATACCAGCGACAGTACGGCGGTAAAAGCCGGAGGCGCTACCTTTGACAATAACGAACTCATTGAAATAGCCCAAACCACCGGCGGCAGCGGCACCAATAACACCGCGGTTTCTGTCGGCAGCAGCGGCACATTCAACAATAATGGCAGAATTACCATAGCTTCTTCATTCAGTACCGGCGTAGATTCTGCCGGAGAAACCACCAATTCCGGCTCTATATACATTTCCGGCAGCAGCGGCACCGGTATAAATGTCAGCGGCGGAACCACAACTAACAGCGGCAGCGGCAGCATTACCGTTATCGGCAACGGCGGCATCGGCGCAGCTGTTAACGGCGGCGAATTTACAAACAGCGGAACCATAACCATCGGTTCTGCCTCCAACTATGTCAGCAACGGCACCGGTATTGAAGTAAACGGAGGCACGGCTAAAAATGATGGAGGAAAAATCATTGTTTACGGTTCCGGCTCTTACGGTGTAAAAATTAACGGCGGAGAATTCAGCAATGACGGAACTATTACCATAAATCAGTCAGGCAGCAATACATCTTACGGAATTTATTTAGTCGCCGGCTCCGGAAAAAACAACGGCACTATCATCGTAAATAACGGCGCCGTAAAATGCAGCGGCTTGGATTGCGAAGATGAATCCACCGGCGGAGAAGATTCCGGCGAAACTACTTCTCAGTCTGCTTTTATAATGGTAAAAAATGATGCTTCTTTTATAAATAACGGCACTATAAAATATAATTCTGACTTAGATTTTGACGCCGCAACACAGGATAACGGCTCTATTTCTGTCGGCAAAAACGGAACTTATGAAGCCGAAGCCCTAAAAGGCACGGTTACAGCCGCGGCGGATATTACGCAAAACGGATTTGACACGACCTACCGTAACGATAACTCATTTATCGGCAAAGATGACGGCTTAAATTTGGTTTCCGGTTCTTATATGTTTAATGCTGAAAAAGCCGCTAACGAATCCGGCAACATCGATGTGATTATGACTATGAAATCATTTGATGAGACTGTTGCCAACAAAGAGCTGGCGGCATATTTAAGCACAAACTATGCGGCGCAGAAAGGCGAGGGCGTTTTCAACACCTTAAAAGGCGCGGCCAACGCTTCGGCTTTTGATATGGCTATAAACCGCGAGTTCGGCTTTAGCATGATTCCGAATTTAGCGAAACAAGATTTAGACTTGCTGGCTAATATCAACCGCGCAGCCAATGACGATATTTTGGCGCAAACTAATGAAATCAGCCGCGCTAAAGTCAATGTTTTGGCTTATCAGCAAGAGTTTGACGGCAAACACAATGTTTCGGGATATAAAGACAAGGTTACAGCCGTTTACGGTTTCAGCGACTATCAAATTGCCAATAACTGGCGTGCCGGTTTCGGTGCGGCGGCGGCTCGCAGCGACAGCGATTTTGATGACGACTCATCTCGCTATAACAATATGCTGGAAGTGTTTGCTCCGCTGACTTATACAAATGATAATTTCCGTGCTATGGCTAAGCCTAAAGTCGGTTTCGGCAAAGGCCACTACAGCCGCAGCGGCGTGGATAAGGCTTATAAGGCTGATTTAACCAACTACTACTATGGTATTGATGCCGAAGCCCGCCAAACTATAGATATTGACATCGTGCAGCTTGAACCTGTTATCGGTGCTGATATTACTGAAGTAAAAGTTGACGGCTTAAAAGAAAATAACGGCGGGCTTAAAGCCGACAGCGACAAAGTTACATCAGTTCAATCTGTTATCGGTATGGACATTAAGAAAGATTTTGACCTCGGCAAAGAACAGTCTGTTTTGCTGACTGCCGGCGGGCGTTATTTTCATGAGTTCGGCAATAAATATTCAACCATGGCGACCATGGACAATATGCTTGGCTCATACCAAATCAGCAGCAATCGTTTACAGCGTAACAGCGGTTTATTGACTGTAAAAGCGCAGTACGACTATAAAAAACTTTCGCTCAGCGCGGCTGTAAATGCTCCGCTTGAACAAAAGAGCAATGTTTATTATCTGTTCAATTTAGGCTATAAGTTCTAAAGATTTTAAAGGTATTGATATGGTTTTAGAAAATAAATTAAATATCACGGACCAAATAGAACTGAACAAAGCAGAAGAGAAAATAAGCAAAACCAAAGCGAAAAAACTCTTTGACAGCGGAAAAATTGAAAAGATAAAAGTCGGTACTTTTGCCGGATTAAAGCAAATTCATAAGTATTTGTTTGAAGATATTTACGATTTTGCCGGCAAGCTCCGCACCGTCAACATTGCTAAAGGCAATTTTCGGTTTGCTCCGGTTATGTATTTAGCGCAATCACTAAAGCAAATAGATAAAATGCCGCAATCAACTTTTGATGAAATTGTGGAAAAATATGTGGAAATGAACGTTGCCCATCCCTTTAGAGAGGGAAACGGACGGGCGACTAGAATCTGGCTTGATTTAATATTCAAAAAAGAACTGAAAAAAGTCGTGGATTGGAATAAAATAGATAAGTCTGATTACCTTTCCGCCATGGAAAGAAGTCCGATTAAAGATATAGAAATCAAACATTTGCTGCAAAACGCCCTTACGGATAAAATCAACGAGCGCGAAGTCTTTATGAAAGGTATTGATGTCAGCTACTATTATGAGGGCTATGACGAATACAATATTCACGATTTGATGTAATTTCTTAACTACTGAAACATTTTTTACTTGATATTTTACCGCTTTTTTTATAATTTTAAATCAGACAGGCGATAGTCTGTTTTTTTGGAAAACCCCATTAAATATATGGCAGTAAATAACTAATTATAGAGGAAAGAAAGATGAAAAATAAGCTAAGCAAAGGTCTCTCTCTCTCTCTG
>CAVKTH010000003.1:0-43485 GCA_963659495.1 Bacteroidaceae bacterium
ATAGAATAATCCTCCCACAATGTCAACACCTTTTTTCATTTTTTTTTACGTTTTTGCCATATTTTTAATAACACATTGTTTTTGCGTAAAATAAAATTAAAAATTTTTTATTCGCTTTTTCCGGCAATTCTGTTCACTATCTGCAAGCATTCCCTACCCTTACTACTGCCATTTTATAAAAAATATCAAAAAATCAAAAAGTTAATACTTTTTTAATCTATTTTACGCAAGATTCGTAAAGATTCGTTTGGAGATTCGTAATGAAGTTTGATTTTTTTACATTTGGCGGCCGATTCTTTTGGGAAGACGTTTTTAACTATCAAAATTGGGTAATTCAGCGCAATATCCGCACTCAAAAATACAGATTATTAGATAATCACAATATCAGACGCGATTCCGGCAGCTTTGAAAACTGTAAAAATACACTTTTAAAATATATAGAGGCCTGTGAGATAGAATCGCCGTATACCGACTCGGTTATCCTGCTGCACAACTACGGACGCACAAAATTTTCATGGAATCGGGTTTGCGAACCGCTAAAAGAACTCAAAGCCAACATTATTGCCGTAAACTATCCGTTTTTCAGCAAGAATCTCAAGCATCAGGCCAATTTGCTCGCTGTTTTTCTGCGGAATCTCAACAACAGCGGCAAGCTGCATTTTATCACGCACGGCGCCGGCTGTCTGGTTTTGCGGCAGTTTTTAGCTTTGGCCGACAACTACCGAATCTATAACATTGCCAGCGTTACCGACATCAATCCCATAAATTCGGGCAGCGATTTAGCGGATTTGCTGTGCCGCTCTGAGCTGATGCGCAAGCTTCTCGGACCGATGCTGCCGGATATTACTCCGCAAAAAGCCTTGGATTTGCCTAAGCTTCCCAAAGAAATTCAGCACGGCATAATTTTTTATCCGCCAACCTATACGCAGATATTAAAAAAACTTTTAAAACGCTATGAGGGCTTTCCGTTTTTAACTCCGCCTAGTGAAAGTTCCTATGCTGAAAACATCTGCCGCCTAAACCGCAGCCGATTTTTTCCGCTGACCGATTCGGATCTCGGAGAAATCTGCGCTCAATTCATCACTTCCGGCAGTTTTCCGTTTACAAATTCAGCAGCAGACGAATCGGCTGCCGAAAAATAATGCGTTTGATTACGAATATTTAACGATATTGTCATACAAATATTACTAAAAGTATGTTATACTGTCCTATATTCGGGACACATAAATATTAAGGACTATAATGCTGACACGGTGCCGCCAAAATAAAAATGTTTTATCTTTTATGTTAAAAATCTGTTTAACATATTGTTTTTTGATGATTGTTTCTGCTATTCCGGTTTTTGCTCAAGATACTGAAATCAAAACTGATGCCTCTCAGACTCACACCGACGGCACAAAAGACTGCGAGCCGCGGGACGGCGACTTCAAAAAAATGGCTGAAAAGGCCAACCAAGAACTCATAGATATGAAAACAAACTATGATGAGTACGAAAAACAGCTGGAAGCAATGCGCAAAAATGATGTAGTTTGTTTTGTTCCCGGTGAATTAGACTTTAAAACAGGCGACAAATCAACCGTAGCAGGTAAAGCTGGACAAGCTTTAAAAGCACTTGTCAATTCAAGTGTAGACATGGCTAAAGTCGGGTTTAAATATATGACAGCTGCCGGAGGCGCTGTGTTAAACGGTGCAATTAACGGTATAAACAAGGTTACAGGTTCAGAAATTTCGGCTGTTAGCGGCGGAAACCTGACATTTGATGCTAAAGATGAAAAAGGTGCTTCCATCGCCGCATCTAAATATTTGCCGGCCATAGCAAACAGCTTTGCTGCCGTTAACGGGCGCTTAAAAGACACACAGTTAGATATTACAAGCTATAAAAACGACTTAACCCAAGCAAAAACCCAATATTCCAATGACAAAAACAGCCTAAAGCTGAATTTAGCTTCCATTACCGATAACAAAAAAAGGACAGAAATTAACGGACAGATAAAAGTACTAGATGAAAAGATTAACATCTTATCCGATTGCTTAAATACTTTTGAAAATCTGCTACAGCCTCGTAAGAAAA
Source organism: Bacteroidaceae bacterium (assembly GCA_963659495.1). Classification (GTDB taxonomy): domain Bacteria; phylum Pseudomonadota; class Alphaproteobacteria; order RF32; family CAG-239; genus RUG410. The sequence continues at coordinate 2,072 of CAVKTH010000003.1, forward strand.
TGGGAATAGCACGCGTAAATGCCCACACCTATTTACAGCTGATTTCCGGATTATCCGAACACGACTGCACCTGCAATGCCAAAACCGGAGATTTGCTGACCTGCACAGTTAAAGATGACACTTTTGAAGAAGATGATGTAAACGACTCCACCTGCAAGCAGCTGAATGAATATCAGTCCGACCTTTCGGTTTGCCCGACCTGCGGAATTTTTGAAACGATTCTGGTTGCCGACCAAAGCTTAGCTAAAGGCGCATTTGAAAAACTATCCGGCGGTCTGCTAAAAGTTTTGATAACCGCATTTTTAATCTTTTTAGCCTATCAGGTTTTAATGCTGGTCGGCTCGCCTGCCAAGCAGGGAATCGGAAAATTTCTTAACACCGTGCTGCTGCAGGGCTTTAAAGTGGCGGTTGCCGTAGTTTTGCTGGAGGTTCCGTCCTTTATCTATGAAAACGGCCTGACTCCGATTATTGAAAGCGGTTTTGAATTTGGCTTAGCCCTGATTCCGACAGACGCCAAAAACGTTGTGGATTCGTACGCCGAAAATTATAATTCGTTTGACCAAGAAAACCAGCTGCTGACCGCCGACTTTTTGAAAAAACTAATGGGCGCGGTAGAAGGCTTTAACGAAAAATCTTCAATCATTCCGGCAATCGGGCGCTCGCTCTATTGCAACTCTTGGCAAAATAAAGTCTGGTACATTCTCCCGCATTGGGAGATGATGTTTGAGGGCATACTGGTCTTTGCCTTTGGCTTAATGATTATGCTGGCCGTCGGCTTCTATCTTTTGGATGTTGCAATTCATTTGGGCGTTATCTGCTGCGTGCTGCCGTTTTTGATTGCCTGCTGGCCGTTTAAGCTGACTGCGGGCTATACCAACGTCGGCTGGCAAATGCTGCTGAACGTATTTTTCCGCTTTGTGATGATGGGCGTGCTGCTGGCAACGGTGGTAGAATTGCTGAAAGAAGCGCTGACTGCGGGTATAAATGAAAATGACTTAATGGAATGGCTGAACAGCAATGACACGGATTCGCTTTCTAAAGCCATGAATATTACCGGCTTGCAGATGCTGATTTTAGTCATCTGCTGCATGATATCCATGAAGCTGGTCCGCAACCTGTCGGAAGTTACCAATCGTTTTGCTCCGGGCGGCGTGCCGACCGGCGACATGGGAGCCAAATTGGGCGGAGCGGCTGCAAGCGCGGCTACTGTCGTTGCCAAAGCCGGAATGGGCAAAGCCGGTGCGGTTGCCGGAAAAGCGGCAAGCGAAATCGCCGAGGCTTCCGGCGTCAAAGGCGCGGCTCAGGCTGCCAAAAACAAAATCAAAGGCGGCATGCAAAAAGCCGCCGGTGCAGCGGGCGTCGGCGGCAAAGCCAAAATGGCAGGCGGACGCAATGGCGGAAATTCCGGCGGCTCAGGCGGACAGTCTTCCCAGTCCGGCGGCGGCAGCGGCGGAGATTCCGGCAATAATGGAGGTTCCAACAGCTCAGGCAGCTCCGGCGGAGATTCCGGCGGCAGCGGAGGCGGCGGAGCAGAATCAGCCTCATAATTTAGTAAAAAGGAAAAAATATGAAATCTGTTGTTATTACATTGCTGATGTTTTTCGTTGTATTCTCCTTAGTGAGTTTCAACGTGCTGAATATTGTTGACAACAGCATATTTTCCTATTTAGTGCGGATTGTTTTTGTTTTGGTTTTGCTCAGCGCTGTATTGTTTGTCGGCGTTCCGCAAAATAAATATACGGCTCCGCTTCAAAAGTTTATACAGCGTTTTCAAAAAGTTAAAGCCAAACCGCAGGCTAAAAAGCAAAAAACGGCTCAAAAAAGCAAATCCACAGCCAAAAGAAGAGGTAAAAATGTCTAAGTTAAAAATATTTGCAATAATTTTCTTTTGCCTGTTTGCGGCTGTTTCAAACAGCTATGCGGCTAATACAGCCGAATGCAAGCCCGAGGAGCTGGAAAAAATCAAGAAGAACGCCAACACTAAGGCTTTTTCGGTGCTGAAAAACTTTAAGAACATTGTCAACAACTACCATTCGGCGGCAACTCAATATGCCAGCACCTGCAATCAAAGACTGAACGAAAATACTCCGGTTATGCTGTCCGCAGCCGCCCAGCAATCGCTCATCAAGCTTTTGGATAACAACAGCTCTGCCGGAGTTTCGGCCGATGATATCGTCCGCGGCGATAACTATAAATATACCGGCGTTATTTGGAATCAGGAACATCCGAAAAGCGCTCAATGCCAAAAGCTGAAAAATCGGGCTGCTTCGCTTTTAAATAACTATACCGCCGTCCACAATCAGGCCGAAAACATTTTGGGTTTTATCCGCAGCGATGAAAACGTGCCTATTTCCTGCATGTGCGACAACAACGGACGCAATGCCGAATGCGCCAGCTATGCTGCAAGCGAAGACCTTAAAGAAGCCAAAGACCAAGTTAAAGGCTGCGAGCCGTTTTCTACCTATTTAAGCGAACTTACCGGCTGCCCGCTCTGCCCTATTTTCAGCACGGTTCTGACTGCTGATGCCACGCTGGCTTCGGTCGGCTGGGAATCTTTGGCCGGCAATCTGCAAAAAATTATCTTAACCTTTTTCCTTGCCTACTTGGCTTTCGTGACGCTGAAAAACATCAGCTCTCCGTCCGGCGCCGGAACCGGAGGCTATCTGCGCAGCGTTATCGGCTTGGGCTTAAAAGTTGCCATTACCTACTATCTGCTTTCCAACGCTGCCAATATTTACGGATATTTTATTTCTCCGGTCATTATGGGCGGACTTGACATGGGACTGGCGCTGCTTTCCATCGGCAGCCCAGGCGTGCAGACCTGCATCCAAGACAAAGCCGCGATGTTTTCGGCAGTAGGCGGCGGAGAATTGGACGCCAAGCTTTTGGGAACAATTTATAAAACCGTAGACTGTTTCAGCCAATCGGCGGCCACCATGCCGGCTATCGGGCGCGCCCTGATGTGCTACGGCTGGGAAAGCGGCAACATTCTGCCGGATTTCAGCATGTGGTTTACGGGGCTGGTTATCTACCTTTTCGGCTTGGGAATTTGGATGGTTATCGGCTTTTATCTGATAGACTGCACGGTGCAGCTGGGTATTTTGTGCGGTATTGTGCCGATTCTGATAGCCTGCTGGCCGTTTAAGGTTACGACTAAATACGCCTCAAAAGGCGTAACTATGCTGATGAACACTTTCTTTAACTTTGCGTTTGCCGGCATGATGCTGGTTATCGGCATGAAGATTATCGGCTATTCGGCAGGCGGAAAATCCGGAGATTTGTCAACATTCCGCAAAGCCTTAAATGAAAACAACTTAAAAAAGCTTGAAGAGCTGGCAAGCTTGGACGGCGTGGAAACCCTTATTTTGATAGCCTGCTGTATTTTTGCCTTTAAGCTTATCGGCATCATCAACGGCACAGCCGAAAAATTCGCCAAAAGCAGCGGCAGCAATATCGGCGCCAAAATCGGCGGTGCAGCGGCTTCGGCGGCTACGATGGTTGCCAAAGGCGGCGCTCACATGGCCGGTTCAGTTGCCTCTGCAACCGGAAGCTATATTGCCAATGAAACGGCTGTGGGCAAAGCTGTCAGCAAGGGTGTCGGCAAAGTCGGCGGAGCTGTTAAGGGCGCTGCTTTGGGCGCGGCGGCCAGAGGCGGCAAACTTGTCGGACTGAAAAGATTCCAGCCAAAGGCGCAGCAAGGCATGCCGGCTATATCAAACACGGCTCCACACGGTACCAAAGGCGGAAATACTCCAAACGGCAACACTCCGAACGGCGGAGACACTCCAAATGGTAACACGCCAAATAGCAGCGGTACATCTAACGGTGGAGATACTTCAAACAGCAACACACCGAATGGAGATAACAAAAATAGTCCGTATATGTTCCCGCCACAAGAACACAATACAGGAAACGCCGATATGGATGCTAAACTAAATCAAATGGATCAAAATGGTAAAAACGGCTATAATACAGGAGATAAAGAATTTGATAAAAAAATGAATGACCAAGTTAGACAAGGTCTGAAAAATGATGAAGACTTTATCAAACAGCAAGGTTATAATATGTCCGTAACTGAATATCGTGATGCACAGAAAGTTTTAGACTCATTTTATAATACAGACAAAGCTAAAGAACTAGATAAACAAATAAAAGAAGCAGCAAAAAATGATGTCATTGAGAATGGTGCTAGATGGTATTGTAAGGAACATAGAGAAGCTATAAAAAATCAGATTGATGCGCAACATGATTATGTAAAAAACAATTTCAATGAAAGAACTTATCAAAATTGTAAAACACTACAAAAAAATAGTAATTTTATTGCTGATGATTCAAAATGGAAACAAGGATAATAACAATAAATCTTAATTATATTGTAATATATTTTGATTAAAAATTGTGGTATACTGCAAAAAAGTGAATAACACGAAAAAGGATGGACTAATGAAAATACTTAAACTGAATAATCTCTTAAGGGTATTGTTTATAGCCTTTTCCGTGCTGTTTTTATTAACCGCCTGCTCATCGCAGGAGGGCGGAATTTCCACCGGTCCGGACGATGTGCGTAACTCTCAGGATTTGCAAAGCACCTGCTGGCAAGGACAGTTTTTGAAGCTTTTTTACAAAAATTTAGGCACTCAGACCCTGAATGTTTATAACAAGCTGACTTCCGAAAACCTGATGAATATCGTGCTTTTAGGCTTTACCATTTGGATGGCCTATCAAATTCTGCGCCATGTCAGTTCCCCTACTCCCGAAGCTTTGGGCGAGTTTTGGACCAAAATTATCCGCAAGGCCTTTTTATGCGCTTTCTGCGGAATTCTCGCCTCGTCTACCGAACAGATTTATTATGTGGTTAACAACTTTATTTTCCCGATTTATATCACAATTTTAGAGTTCACTTCCGAAATTATGGAACGTTTGGCCAAAGATCCGGACGCGCAGGTTAAAGCCATTAAGATAACTTCATCTTTCGGCGATGATACCGAGGGCTATATCTGCGAAGTGTATAAAGACAGCAACTGGGGTGCTTCCGGCTGCAAATTCACGCCGAAAAACATGGATAACTTTACGGCCAAAACTTTTCCGCAGGAGCCGCTTAAAATGCTGAGCTGCATGGCCTGCTCCGTCAGCTCCCGCTTGGGAATCGGCTATGACATCGGCCTGCGCCTGATGAAAATTATTTCGCTTACCAGCTTTATCTGCGGCGCGTTTTTGATTGTCTGCTTTACCATCGCCAAGCTCTGCTTTGTTTTATATTTGGTAGACAGCATTTTCCGCCTGAATATGATCCTGATTATTCTGCCGTTTTTAATAATGGCCTACCCGTTTGAACAACTGCGCAAATGGAGTGCTACGGGGTTTAAGATAATTCTCCATTCCTCGGCGATTATGATGTGCTTGGGGCTGATTGTCTCGGTCACAATTCTTGCCATGCAAAAAATGCTGGTGCAGGATGATATAGGATTCGGTGTGAGAATGAATTATGAAAACTTCGGCACCACGGCGCTTTCTTTGATATTTATGGGCTTTATGATTGTAAAAGCGACCGGACTTGCCGTCAGCTTGGCTGGCAGCGCTACCGGCGGAGGCGGCGGCACCGGCTTCCAAAAGAAAGTTCAGCAGCTGGTTGCCTATGCGGCTAAAGGCGCTTTCCACTTGGTTACGGCCGGAGGAGGCAAAGTGGCTACTGCCATTATTGACCATGTAGAAAAGTTGCGCAAAGCCCGTGAAAAATATCAAAAAGTCAAAGCCAAGGCGGGTAAGGCCATGCAGGCTGTAAACAAATTTGCCGGCAGAAAATAGGGAGAAAGATAATGAAAATATTGCACAAATTCAGACATCTGCTCTTTATCTTGTCGCTGGCGGGAATCTTCAGCCTTGCTGTTTTGCCGCCCTCGTTTGCAGCTGATAATACAGACGAACATAAAGCTGACAGCAGCGATGATAAGCTGCTGAGTTCCTGCGATCAAGCTACCATGAAAGAAATGTACAGCGGAAACAGCGATGAAGAGCTTAAAAAGAAATGCTGGTATTGCAACGTTGTGATTATTATGACCAACGCCTATCTGCAGGCGGCGGAAGCTTCAATTCCAACCACGGTGGAGCTGGGTCATGTCATTCTGAAATGGGGCTTTTTGATTTGGCTGGCAATTTTTCTGCTAAAGCAGCTGAGTTCTATGAGCGGCGTAACTCCCGGAAAAATGCTGCAGGAAATCTTAATGATGGGCTTTAAGTGCGCCTTTTGCTACTATGCGCTGGATATGGGGACGGATTTTGTCACAACCTATATTCTGAACCCGATTGTAATCACCGGCACGGATATCGGCGACGCACTTTTAACCAACATGCTGGAGAGAATGTCGGCAACCTCGCCGGCACAAGGTATTTGATAAGGCGGTCAACATGGAAAAACTAAAACGAACCATATTGCTAACACTTACCGTTCTGACGTTGTTCATAGGCAGTGCCAAAGCCATGGATGCGGAATTAGCCTATTTAACCGCCACGCTGTTCGGCGAGGCGGGCGGCGAAGGCATTATCGGCATACAAACCGTAGCCAGCGTAATCGTCAACCGCCGCAACTACTATCAAGCCCACTCAAAAGGCGGCACTATTAAGCTTTCGGATGTCTGCTTAGCCAGATGGCAATTTTCTTTTTGGAACGACAAACGCAACTGGACTGTGCAAAGCATTGAAAACTGGGCTAAAAGGCTTACCGGTCCAAATGTCAAAGCTTGGAACAACTGTTTAAGCATTGCCAAACAAGCCATTGAAGGAACCATGAAAGACGTGGCCAACGGCGCTGTTTTTTACTATGCAACTTGGATGGATAAAAAGGGTCAAACACCGTCATGGGGACGTACTTCCAACTATAAAATTGTCGGCCACCATAAATTGGTTTACGGCGTTGGTCTTTCTGCGCTTAAAACCTGGCACAGCGCCAATTCCATTGCCGGCGGCGGAGGCGGCTGGGACGGCGGCTTAACCGGAGGCGGAGGCGCTTCCGGAGGTTCTCAGGCACCGGGAGTAGCATACCATGGTTACGGAGGATACCCGCCGGAATGTAAAACCGCTAAAGAGCCGCACGACGCCATAGTAAACAATGAAATCATGAAGCATCGTCTGTTTGCCGAAGATGTGCTGATAAATATGCAGAATATGATGCTTAAGATTTATAAATCGCTGAGCGTTCTGTTTGCCCGCGGACATGCCCTGATGTGCTTTGCCACCAAGGTTTCGCCGATGTGTTTGGACGGAAACGGAACCAGTATCTTTGACACTATCAAATCTTTAGTGTCATGCGATGTTAAAATACCGCTGCTGAACTACTTCATTCCGGGGCTGCTGATTTATATTACCGGCTTCTTTATGTGTATGTCTATCGGCATGTATTTTGTGGATATATCCTTTAAGCTGGGGTTTGCCGTGCTGTTTTTGCCGCTGACGCTGGCCTTGTGGCCGTTTCCGCCGACACAGAGTAAATTTACGGAAAATGTTGCATCTATCCTCAGCAGCGCCATGCTGTTTGCCTTTGCCGCGGTCGGCACCGCCTACGCGGTTATCCTCATCAATGCCAGCCTCGGCTCTACTGTTGATTTTTGGAAAATAATGGATATTGCGTCCAACTCAAAATTAGGAGACGGCATTTTAGGTTCTGCTGAAAAATGGTGGAATTTATTCAGCGCCAACAAAGAAGACAACAGCATGGAAAAATTTAGCCAAGCCTACAGCATCAGCTCCACCAATATTTTGGTTATTCTGTTTGCGCTGGTTTTCGGCTTTAAGATTCTGGCTTCCAGCATTAACAACTATCTAAACTACTTTTTCAACGACGGCATGCTCGGCGCTGCCAACAGCACCATGCACCATATGGGAACGCAGGCTGTCGGCTTTGTGAAAAATCACACCGTAGACCCTGCCGCCCGCTATGCCCGCGATGTGGCGATGTTCCAAGGCGGCAAAGCCCTTGAGGGTGCAGGCAACCTGCTGGCCAAAGCCCGCCCTAACAGCAAATTCAGCAGTCCGACCCCGCCGCCTGCCGCCAATCCAGCTGCTTCCGGCACCCGTCCGTCTCCAATGAATAACAGCACCGGCGGCGGAGCTTCGCAAAATTCTGAAAACACCGGCGATGAGGATAACGATACTCCGATTGTGGAAGATACTTCCGTAAACGGCGGCGGTGCAGAGAATAACGCTCCGGAAACAAACAACAATGAAACAGGCAGCGGTCAAACCGGCGGCAGCGAAAACAGCGGCGGAGCAGAGAATAACGGCGGAGAAACTCAAAATCCGCAGCCGAACAGCGGAACCCAGCCGCAAAACGCTCAGCAGCCGTCAACCATGCAAAAAATCAACGCGTTTACCCGCCCTACCGGCCACAGCCTGACTGTCGGCAACGCCTTTAAAGCCATTAAACATCCGCGTCAGGCCTACCGCACTATCCAGCATCTGGCACAGCAAGGCGTGCAGGATTGGCAAAACGCCGAGTCGCTTAAAGATAAAGGCAAACTGGTGCTGAAAAGCAGCGGCCAAGTCGTAATGCGCAGCGTCCGCGGCAATGCCACAGAGGCAGCCAGCGCCGCCGTCGGCGTAACCAGCGGATTCTTGCGGTCTATGGGGCAAAAAATGCAAAGCAAGCCGGCTCAATGGCAAAAAGAGCGCCAAAACCGCAAATCCGGCGGCAATATATTCTATGACGAGCAGCAGGAACGCGAGCGCGAAGAACAATATCAGCGCGAGCAGGAAGAAATCAACAACTCATACCATTCTTAGGAAAGCAATATGACTATGTACCAAACAGTTTCAAAATATTTCTTAGAAAAATTACTGATACTTTTTATAAGTATCGGCTGTTTGGCTATGTCTGCTTCTCCGGCTGCCGCTAACTGCAACGGCACAACCCCAAACTGCAGCGCGGCGCTGGGCTATGAATCCGCCGGAGGCTGCCAGCCTAACAAAAGCGGCAGCTCGCTGGTCGGCAGCGCTTCTGCCAAAGTAGGAGCCAGCTGCATAGCCAGCACCACCAGCGGCGGCTGTTTTAACTCCGTGCCGGTCAGCAGCGTGGGTTCATATAACCGCAGCGGCTACCGCTCGCCAAAGCGAAACCACTACGGCAGCGACCTTGGCACCGGCGGTCAAACCAAAGTGTTAGCCTATGCTGCCGCAGACGGTACTGTTTCGGGCTGCCGCACATCTACCGGCGGCGGCAGAACTACTGTAATCGTTCATACAAAGCATTGCAGCGGCACCAATAAAAAACCTAACTATTCCACCGTTTACCGCCACCTCTTTAAGCAAACTAAATGCAGCGGCTCAGTCCGTAAAGATGAGACAATCGGCGTGGTCGGCGGCTCCAACTCTTCCAGCGCCGGCGGTGCAGCCTGCGATAATCCGGCTCAAGCTAAAAACTGCAGCCCTTACTATGCTATTCACCTGCACTTTGAGGTGGTGGACGGCGCTATGTCCGCCTCTTCAACCTATGTAGGCGGCAGCACCACCATGCAGGCTTCCTGCGGCGGCTTGCAGGCTCTTTGCGGCGGCTGCCCGGTAAGCACCAAATCCTGCGGCGGCAGTATGGCTCCGTATTCAAACGGACAAAGCGCCACCGGCAATGAAGCTAATGCCGGAGCCGGTAACCTCGGCCCAAACGGTCCGCAGTATGATAAAGACGGCAACCTCATCTCACCCGGCGGAGACGGCAGCTACGAGCCGCAATGCGTGCTTTCCGACTATCTGGACAGCACTACCTGCACCAGCTGCGACATTTTCAAAACCATTTTCAACGCTGCCAGCAACTTGGCTGCAACCGCCATTGCCAAACTCGCCGGACCTAGCAAAACCATTGTGCTGACCGGTTTCTTGATTTGGCTTGCCATTTACATTTTGAAACAGATTTCTTCATTTCAGGGCGCGGCTCCCGGAGATTTGCTGAAAGGCATTATCCTGCAAGGAACCCGCGTTGCCATTGTGGTGTTCATCTTATCCGGCGCCCTTTATCAGATTATGGATTTAACCATAAATCCGGTAGTGCAGACCGGTCTGACTTTTGCTAATATGCTGAATCCGGATTCCAACTGCGACAGCTCGCAGGGCTATATGCAGGGAATTGTCGGCTACGATTCTAAATCCGGACTGCAAAGCACATCGCAGGGTGGCCTGCCGCGCAGCATGGGCGAATCTATTATCTGCACCATAAAAAATCTGGAAGACAGCGTCAGCGTTCTGGCCTCCCTCGGCAACTATTCTACCTGCATCTCTTTCCATGAAAAGTCCGTTTGGGAGGGCGTTATACCGCACCTCGGCTACCTGCTTTCGGGCATTGGGCTGTGGCTTGCCGGCATGTTTTTGCTTTTTGCTTTTCCGTGGTGCCTGATAGACTGTATTTTGCAGCTCTGCATTGCCGCGGCGATGATTCCTTGTTCTGTTGCCGCCTTTGCCTTTAAGTCTACGGCAAAATATACCAAAATTACTTGGAACTTCTTTATGAATGCTATGTTTACGCTGGTGTTTATGGCGGTTCTGATCTTTATTTTGAACTCCATGTTCAAAGAATGGATTGGCTTAAGCAGCGATTCGCTTTCTGGTTTTGACCCGGCGCTTTTAATTACCGCCTACAGCGAAAACGGCTTGGCGTGGTGGGGTATCGGCGCCTTTAAGATTTTTGCTTTCGTCTTCTTGTTTGTTTGCTTTATAGATGAAGTTCCGGGCATGGCCGGCAAATTTTCTGACAATCCGCCTTTTGGAAGCAAAGGCATCGGGCGTATGGTCGGCGGCGCCGTCGCTCAGGCCGGAGCCAAACTCGGTGCAGGCGCCGGGCACATAGCCAAGAAAGGCGCAGACACCGTCGGCGAAGCAGCCAACTCTTTAGCCGGAAACTGGGTGCGCAGCAAAACCAATCAGGTTAAAGGCATGGCCATCTCCGCTTTGGGCGGGCGCAAAATCCGCAACGAAAACGGCGAAGTCGTGGGCTATCAGGCTCGCTTCAAAATCCCGGGCTTTACGCAGACCCGCACCGTTACCAAAGACGCCAACGGCGTGTGGACGCAAACCAAAGAAACGCACCAAACCACCAAGGCGGATAAAGAATTTAAGCCGATGAAAGACGAAAACGGCAATTCCACCTACGGCGTAAAGACTTTTGATGCCGAAAGCGGCAAAGAGATTTATGAAGAAATGGATAAATCTATAGACCAAGCCACCGGCAACATTGTTTATAGCTCTAAAGACGGCAAAAGCAAGCTTGTCACCGACGCCAACGGCAATATTTTGAAATATAAACGCGCCGCCGACAGCGAAATGCAGCAGGAACGCCATCCGGGTAGCGTGCAGAACACCAACGATTCGCTGATGCATAAACGGGTTATGGTAGACGCCGAAGGCCATGTTATCGGCACCGATATCCAGTTTAAGAACGTAAGCGCTAAATATCTGGTAAACAAAGACGGCAGCACCAATATGCACGCCTTTAACCAGATTATGAACGGCGTCAGCGATAAAAACAAAGCCGATGCCATGGCGGCAATGGCTATCACGCATATGCAGACCCGCGGTCAAAACATGGATAACCGTTTCAAAGACCGCAAAGTCACTATGGATAAAAACGGCGGCGTCCGCATAGAGCAAATCAACCGCGACGGCAGCAAGCAAATTGTTTCGGCGCAGATGGTTAACGGGCAGATGGTTATTCAAAACCAAATTACCGATGCAAAAGGCAATATAACCATTCAAAAGAGCAACGGCGTCCAAAGCAAAACCACGTCTTTTACCAAGCAAAAAGACGGCACTTTCCTAAAATCCGTAAAATACGGCTTTACCGATGAGGCTCACAGCCGCAGCCGCCTTTCCTCTCCGCTGGACGCTAACGGCGCTTGGGGCTACGGCATGGACCCGCAAAAGGCTATGACCGGCTTTAATGCTCAAGAGTTTCAAGAACATTTAGACCAGCTGCAAAACGGTCAGAAAGATAAAGACAAGCTGACAGAAGTAGAAATGCTTATGCAGCTTAACACTGCTCCGGTAAAGAGAGTGGCTGACGAACAGCGCGGACAGACCTTGCTTGACAGCATACTGCAGCCAAACACCGCTCCGGCTTCTCTTGACGACTTATCCGATTTGAACGCCGCCGTAAGGGCGGAGCGCCTGAACGGAATTTCAGATACGCCGGAACAGCTTGCCGCTCGGGAACTGATTAAAAAAGAAATTCAAAATATTGTAAACGACCCGTCTCAGCTCCAAAAGATGAATGATAAAGAGCTGAAAGAAGTTGTCGTGATTATAGACACCAACATCCTAAATGAAGACGGCTCGCGCAATACTCAGCTTGACAATCTGCTTGAAAATGCTATGTCTTTAATGACACCGCAGCAAAAGGCCGAACTCATGCTGGCAGAAAACCTGTCTCCTCAGCTTTCGGCAAAATTGATTTCTTGATAAACAGAGAGTGTGAAAATGGTTAGTATGTTTGATGATATTTACGGCGAAAATGAAATACCTAACGGTTTTGTAGATGAAAACGGGCTGGTTCATAATTTGCAGTATATGGAAAACGGCGACACTTTTGACACTGTCAAGCAAAGCGACGGCTCATACTTAACTAAAATCTACGGTCCGGATAATATTCTGAAAGGAAAAATGCTGACCGATAAGCATAACAACCAAAAAAAGATTGTGTACCAAAAAAACGGCATAGAAGAAACCATGAAAAACAGCGACGGTTCGTATGTTTTGCGCAATTACGACAGCCGCAAAACCTTGGTTTATGAACTCTCGCGCAACAAAGACAAGCGCTTTCACATGCGCCTGATAGATAACGGCAAACTCGTCAACGCCCAGCCTAAGCACCTGTTTAAGCTGGAAAGCCAAGCGCAGGAATGTCTGCGCAATCATCAGCCGCTGCCCATGGATAAGGCCATTATTCTGAATTTGGTAAACACTCAGCTGGCCGAATATTCTAAAGACCTGAAAGTTACCGAAAAACTGGATCAGCAGAATGTTATGGCTTTAACGCTGCTGACCGACGTCCGCTACCGCAGCCGCGAGGGCAAAATAAATCAGCCTATTTTAGATATTCTGAACAAAACCCTGCTGCTGATAAATGACGAAACCAAAGCCGAACTGCTCAAACGCGGAAATTTGTCGGAGGGGCTGACTGAAGCCTTGGAAAACGGCTGGTCGTTTATACCGATTGCCGGAACCTCTAAACGCCCTAAGCAAAAAGGCTCGGCGCATCCGTTCCACTCTGACCGCACCAGCAAAGAAGATGAGGATTTGCTCAGCCGCTGCTATCAGTTCCGCGGCGCCGCTAATTTTAAGGAACTTGACCGCGCTCTGGAAATTTTGCAGATTCTGAAAGAAGACGGCGTTGACACGGCCGAGGTGGATATTTTGGACGCTATTCTGCAAAAGCAGAAAAATCACTAGATTTTTTTGCAGATTTCGGCAAATACCGCTAAATTTTATTTTGCCGCCTTTCACTTTTGTATAGGCGGTTTTATTGGTTTTCCGCCGTCTTATCCGGATTTTCAACTGAATATTTCCAAAAGTTGATGTACACAACTTTGTTTTTTGTCTTGCTTTTTTTATTCTTTTTTCTATTATGTCATACAGCTATTATTTATGGAGAAAGATGATATGGAAGAAATTATTTTCCCAAATCAAATCAGAATGCACAGAAGACTGCGCGGTATGTCTATGCAGGAACTGGCTGACCACTTGGGCGTCAGCTTGTCGGCTATTTCTAAAATTGAAAAAGGTTACCGCCGCTTAAATCAAGAGCAGCTGATTCAGGTTGCCGAGCTTATTGACTGCTCTCTGCAGGACTTGTATGTAAACGAGCAAAACTCTCAGCAAGACGTGGTTCAGGCTTGGAAACGCGAACAGGAAAGACGCTGCAAAATCAACCAGAACGCCGGATTGAAAACTTTGGGAGCCGGTCTGCGCCATATTCGTACAGACAAAGGCCTGACCCTGATAGAAGTTGCCGAAAGCGCCGATATGACTTTGTCGGTTTACCACCGTATAGAAATGGGTCAGCGCGAAGTTTCGGACAAAGAATATAACAACATCGCCAAAGCCTTTTCTATGACTGTAGACAAGCTGAAAGCCGAAATTAAAAAGCTTGATTCCGACGGCGTGCTTGAAGATATTATAGAACATAACGAAACCCGCTATAAACTTTTGAACAATTCCCGTTACTCCGGAGTTGCCATGGCCGCTGCCGAAGAAGATGAAGTGACTATGCTGCCGGTTTACGGCACCAGCAACGCCGAGGGCGATATTGTTATTGACCGCAGCAATCCGGTAAAAGAAGTAATCTGCCCAATTCAGCTGCAAAACAAACCCGAGGCCTATGCGGTTAATCTTTGCACCCGCCGCTTGGGTTCGCTGCTGCCGAGCCGCGCTATCTTGTTTGTAGACAAGACTGAAGTTGTCAGCGCCGGCGATATTGCTTTATATTACATCAGCGAAACCGAAACCAAGCTTATCAGCGTCCGCGAAGATGAAAACGGACAGCTTTACGGCTTGCGCTGGAATCCTGATGAAAGAACAAATTTCAGCAACAGCGATTTAACAAAAATTCACAAAGTTGTAGCTATAAACCTGTAATTTTTATCGCTTAACGCTTATATTTTAATAAGAAATTTACTCTCTCCTGTTTATAATGGGGAGAGTAAATTGTTTTTAGGGTATGAGGCACCAAGGTGGCAGACAGTTTTTTAGTTGATGAAACAGAAATTTCCAACGAGCAGCAAGAAGAAGATCCGATTCTTGTCGCTCAGCGCTATTTAAACATCTTTCACCAAATTCATATTTTTAACGCAGCCAAAAAAGAAGAATTTGATAAATCTTTATTGGCTATGGATGAAAAAACCAAAGAGCTGCTGGCTACCATTCCGGGCGGCCGCGTTTTGTTGGAACATGTTAAAGAAATTGAAGAAAAACAAGGCATTAACTCCGGCGAAACTACAGAGCTGATTGCCCAAAACATAGAAGAAGAAAAAAAATCTATAGACAGCCTCAAGCAAAGCAGCGGCAGCGGCGGCGGAGAACTAACCCTTAGTTCGGACTTTGCCGAAAGCTTGGCTAACTCATTGGCTGCAGCTTTAAAAAACAACAATGTAGCTTCAACATCTTCCGGCGGAAATATGGAAGATTTAGCGCAGCTCTTAAATAAATCATTCAATGCTTATGCTGCCAGCATGCAGACCTTAACCCGCAGTCTGGTAAGCCATAACGGCAATACGGCAATGCAGCAGACTATGGCGCAGCCGCAGCAGCCGATGTCCGCTGCCAATATTCCGCCTCAGGCTATGGCCGCCCAGCAAAATAATTCTTCTACGACGGTTAATAACATAAATATGGATACTTCATATTTTAACAATATAAATCAAACGCTTATGCAAAGCGATGCCCGCCGTCACCAAGATATGATGCAGATTGTTGAAGCCCTGAACAAAAATATTCAGCCGGCAAACACCGGCAGAGGAATTGCAACGGCTGCAGTTTCAGAAATGCAGACTTTGGCTATCGCCAACTCCGTAACAGAAGCGCTCCGCCAAAACAGCTCGCAGCAAATGGAAGCCATAAAAGCTTTTGGAGAAATGCTGGTGCAGGCTTTCACGCAGTCGCAGCAGGAATTAGCTCAGACTCTGGCGCAGTCGGCTCCTCGCCACACCGTAAAAGTGGTGGTTTCACAGGATGTGGATGTAGAAGACCAAACCGGCGGAACAGCAGCTGTAACCGCTAAACCGGCGATTTCGCAGCCCAAGAAAAATGAACCGGCGCCAAAAAAAGAGCCGGAACAAAAAAATGATAAATCTAATTTTATCAAAAACTTCAGCGATAAAATCAGCGAAACCACCAACAAAATAACTCAAAACATCAGCAGCGAAGCTAAAAATACGTCAGATTCTTTGCTGAACCGCATCAATAAGAGCCTGAACAAAATCAATGATTTGAAAAACCAAGGGCAAAACAAAAATAACAATCAGCAGACGGCAAAAAAGGCAGATGACAAAGCTGTGAAGAATGAAAATCCGCAGCCTAAGAAAGATAATCAGCCTAAAAACCAGCCGCCAAAAGATAATAAACCGGTTCAGCCGCAAAATCCTAACAAAAATAATAATCCGGCTCCCGCAGCGCCGATTCAGCCACAAAATAAAGAGCAGCCTAAACCGGCTCAGAATAAGCCGCAGCCGCCTAAAGAACCGGCTGCACCGGAAATTAAAAACATCCAAACAAAGCAGCCGGAACAGCCTAAACCGGCAGCGGTTCAAACTCAGCCTAAACCTCAGCCACAAACAAAACCGCAGCCGCCCAAAGAGGAACTGAGCCTTGCGGATATTCTGGCCGAAATTCCAACCGAAAGTTCTTCGGCTAAGTCATCTGCGCCGGATATATTTGCAGATAATTCATTCGGCACACCGGCTAAATCATCGGCTCCGGATATCTTTTCCGACAATTCGTTCGGCACACCGGCTAAATCCTCAGCTCCGGATATCTTTTCCGACAATTCATTCGGCGAACCGGTTAAACCTGCATCCAAACCCGTAACTCTGGAACCAAAAAATAAGGCAGATACTGCTCCGGCAGCAACCCCGCAGCCTCAGCAAACTCCGGCCGAACCGCTGAAAGAATATAAAAAATCTCAGCTGCATTCTTACGAAGATGCATTGCTGAAAATCAAAAACGCCCTGAGTTCGGATGATGATATTTCGCTTAATAATATGGATGTCAAGCCGATTTCTTTGGGTCATGATGATGATTTGCCCAAACCCACTCCGCAGCCTGCCGCTCCTAAACCTGCTGCCCAGCCGGCGCCACAGCCGCAAAAAAACAAGGACGAAGAATTATGGAGCTTTGATGACGATGACACAGCGTCAGCCGATTCTTCCGATGACGGAGACTGGGAATATGTTGACGAAAACGGTAATCCGGTTTCGGGCGATGACGGCGACTGGGAATACGTTGATGAAAACGGAAATCCGGTTTCCGGCGATGACGGCGACTGGGAATACGTTGATGAAAACGGCAATCCGGTTTCGGGCGACGACGGCGACTGGGAATACGTTGATGAAAACGGAAATCCTATTTCCGGCGATGACGGCGACTGGGAATATGTTGACGAAAACGGAAATCCGATAGAAAATAAGTAATAAAAAAGGTATTTACAAACCGGCAGAGCATTAGTAAAATATGAACAAATTTGAGGGGATATAAAAAATGGCAGAAGAAAATCTCGCACCGATTACCAAGGAATCGCTCTGGTATGTAGACAACTACATTGTTTTGATAGACTACTACGACCGCACAATTTCCCGAATTGCCGCCCGCTGCATCCGCAGCGGAAACATCGCTCTGGAAGAATATAAATTCTATCCATATGTGCTTGATGTTTTGGAGGAAATCTGCGAAACCGGCAACTATATCTTAGAGCATAAAGAACTTTATCCCTATATAGAAAAGAAAATTGCCGGCGGCGTTGAAGCCCTGCGCAGAAATCTGGCCATTTATCAAGAAGAGCTGACTAATAATCAATCGCCGGAAATGCTGCGCTCCGACCCTAACGAGCTGCAGAAAATGAACGAGGTTATGAGCAACTTTGACAAATCCGTAGACCCAACCTCCGGCGCCGGTATGAATATTGATGAGCTGATGAACAAGCTTATGGCCGAAAATAATATAAATCCAAACTCTGACGGCAGCTCAGACGACAATAGTCAGCAGCAATAGAAAGGCACGCTAAATGAAAAAACAGTTGAACTCATTTATTTTAGTTTTAGGACTGACAACCGTATTGTCCGGTCTTTCGGCCTGCATTGCCCGCGATGATGTCAATTTAGAAGATGACAGCGCTGCTGCCGCTGCTCAGGCTCCGGCAGTTCCGGCTACTCCGGTCAAACCGGCAGAACAGCCGACTTCCGATATCAAAAATATGAAATTTGACACTCCGGATGTGGTGTTTAAAGACCCTGAAGACCCGGCGATTATCCGAACTCCTGAGGGCGCCAACGCGCTGGATTTGGAAACCCCACTGCGCTGCAATGTCAACTGGAAAACTCAGCAGATGGTGCTGACCCTGCCTTATATCAACTCCGCTTTTAAGCTGGAACGCAACGGCCGCAATGACCCGCTGCCGCGTTTTGAAGTCACCGGCTATACTTTTGATATGATGCCGGCGGAACAGGCTTTGGTAAAACTGACCAAAGAAGCCGGAATCCGCATTTCTTCGGCCGACGGTCCGTACACCAGCATTTCGGCAGAGGATTTGAAAGGCGAATTTTCGGAAGTTATCAAAATGATAGCCGATTCGGCGGATATTTATTACACCTACAACGCTAAAGACAAAATTTTAACCTTGAGCCGCCGTGTCAACATGACCTTGTATACTCCGCCGTCACGCCCGATTATTCTGGGTTTGCTGGATGTTATCCGCGGCGCCGGAATAACCAATATTGTAACAAACTGGGCAGATTATTCCATAACTTTTGACGCGGATATTGAAACCCGCAACAAAATTCAGGAGCTGATAAAATCTTTTGAAAACAGCCCTACCCTTATTGCCTATGACGTCAGCGTCTTCCGCTTATATCCGTATATGCAGCAGGATATTGAATGGAAAGACCTGCTGAACGCCTTTGACTTCGGCACTATTACCACAGCGCAAACCGGCGTCATCGGGCGCGTTTTAACCACGACAAACGATATTTCTATAGAAAAATTACAGCAGTTTTTAGGCAACCAAGCACAGATAGAAACTGTTTCCGAGGGCAAGTTTATTGTGCCTAACCTCTGGCTGTCGCGCTTTGATATCGGCAAATGCAGCCGTCCGGAAAGCAACGCTTACGGCATGTCGGTTTTAGCAAAAGCTTCCGTAGAAAAGAAAAATGAAATCTTCTCAGATATAACTCTGGAAGAAACCGACGGACAAGTAACCCAATTCAAAATCCGCAGCAAGCTGGGCGAAAACTTTTTAATCATCGGCTTGCCTAACGAGCTGTTCGGCATTCAAAGCCCTAAATCGGAAACTATTGTCTTTATGGTGCCGCGTCTAATCCGCACCCTAAGAACCAACGAAACTCTTAAAAACAGAATTTAACGGAGAAAAAAATGGAAGAAAATCAGTTTAGCTCTGCGCCGCGCAAAATAAGAAAAATCAAACGTCCGCGTCTGCCTGAAAATCAGCCGGCGACCTATGGCGTTCCCGAAAAAATTTCTGTACCACAGGCTAATTTGCAAAGCGAAACCACCGAAAACTATTTTGATAACAACGGCGATGCCGAAAATATTAAATTTATTTCGGATGATGATTTTTTGCCGCAGCATACTGAAAACCTTGCCTTTTTCCTAAAAAACAAGACGATTGTGCTGATGCTGATTTTAGCCATGGTTTTCGGCATGGTTGTCGGCGCCACCATGTTTTCTACGCAAGAGACCACACAAAAGGGGCTTGAGGGCGTGGTTGTAAACTCTGATGTTCCGGTCGGACGCAGCCGCTGCGGGCTGGCTGAACCGCATCAGGGATGTGTTTTATACATTATGAATCCGCGCAATCAAGAAGTAACCGGCAAAGACTTTTTTGCCACGGCCGCCCAATGGACTCGCCGCGAACGCTATTTGATAGAAACCGGCAATATGCACTACAGCAGCAAGCGCATCCGCCCGGGATTTATTGCACAGATCAACATTCCGCCGCTTTCTAACCAATAAAATTCAAGCCTCCATAACGGAGGCTTTTTTATTATGGCAAGAATGTTAGTAAGGATTCAAAATAAGTTCAAATACTATATTGCCGCTTTCTTCAAAGGTCTGGTTACACTTGGTTGTTATCTCACTAATGGTAGTTGTTTGCAAAGTTTTGCCGGTATAAAGCTTGGTTCCTTTACTATGTGAAGATGTGCTGAACCAATAGTTAATTGAAATCACATCATTGGCGTCTTGCTGGCAGGCAAGAGCTAAATTACGGCAAAATTCCTGCACTTCCGGTACGAATTTAGCACCGTTTTGGTTATATTCAAACCATACAGAACATCGGGTTTCTCCGTCTTTAGTTCCGTCAGAATTGGTCCATGGCTGAAAACCGTAATACATACGAAAACGGATTCCGCTTTTATCATAAAGATAACCATCCTTATAAGTAACACTTTCCGGAATGTCTCCCATTGCCTCCAGAGTCGGTGTGATGTCTTCCCATTTTTTTGTTTTAGCATCTAAATGAGACTTCATTTTTATCGCGGCTATAATAATTTCTGTCAGCATCTGACGTTGTATATTTGACCGCCACATCAGCATAGCCTTGCTATATCCTGCTATACCTCCGACAGACAATACGGCAATAATGGCCAGCACGCCAAGCATTTCAATCATACTGCGCCCAAAGGAATTTGCGCCTCTGCCGCCAGTCATACTAGGCCCTGTGCCTAGTATCTTGTGGCACCAAGGGCGGTGCAAACCCTCGCCCCGTGAGGGAGAGGGTGAGGCGTAAGCCTCGGGTGAGGGGTACTTAAAGAACATGCGAAAGACACTAACCCCACGTCCGACGTGTGCCAGAGACGAATGTTTGTTTCCTACTGCAAATTTATCATTAACATTTTTCAAAATCTTATACATATTTCTAACTCCGTTTATTTTGTTACACATAAAACAAAACCCACCAAGCAAAATGGCGGGCGGATGTTAGCAAACCGTATACGAGTAAACGGCTCGGCTTATTCAGCTCATAGCCATATTCAGCCGACATCCGCCTATCAGACAGAAATCGGCACATAAGATTTTAAGTCGCTTATGCTCTGCGACTACTCGTAAAAGGGTTGCTACGCCCTAGACAGACTATTGCCTGTCCGTTTATAATTTTATACTGAATAAGCCGAAAAAGTAAAGACTAAATAGCAAAAACCGCCGTATTTTTTAGATACAGCGGTTTAATGCAGCAAAACGTGAAAAATTATTGAGCGTTAATCAAAGTAATTTCTACACGGCGGTTTTGAGCTTTGCCCTCAGTTGTGGCGTTAGAGGCAATCGGGTTAGCCGCTCCGGCGCCGTAAGAGCTGATACGGCTGCCTTGTACACCGCGCAAGGCTAAATAGTTTGCAACAGCAGCGGCACGGCGTTCTGACAGCGGCTGATTGATTTTATCATTGCCGGTGCTGTCAGTATAGCCTACAACCTGCAATCTGGTCTTGTCATATTCTTTAGCCATTAAAGCAACCGAATCCAACACGCTGTTAGCCGAAGTTTTAATTGTAGATTCGTTAGTGTTAAAAGTAATGCTGTTCGGCATAATCAAACGGACATTGTCGCCGTCACGCGCAACCTGAACGCCGGTTCCGGTTAATTGCTGACGCAGCTTGCTGGCTTGAATATCCATATATCCGCCGGCGGCAGCACCTGTAGCACCGCCGATTCCGGCACCAATTAAAGCGCCTTTTTTGCCTCCGACCAAAGCACCGATACCGGCACCGGCTGCAGCGCCGATACCTGTACCCCATGCGGTTTTAGCAACTTTGCTTTCGCCGGTGTAAGGGTCTGTAGCACATGCCGACATAAAACATACGGCAACCAAACTTAAAATTATTTTTTTCATTTTTATCTCCTTAAAAATTAGCGATACGAGCCAAAGCCTCTTCAACTTTAGCCTTGTTTTCCTGAGCCTCTGCCTGACGGCGTTTTTCTTCGGCAACTACTGCCGCCGGAGCTTTAGCTACAAAACTTTCATTGCTCAGCTTGCGGCTGTAGCCCTCTAAGTTTTTATTTAATGTTTCCAGCTCTTTTTGCAAACGCGCGCGCTCCGCTTCAAAATCAACTACGCCTTTCAGCGGAATCAAAATGGCAGCTTCGCGGCTGACGGTCTGCACCATATCTTTAGTAACTTCTCTGTTTCCTAAAGCGTCCAATTCTTCCAAGCGAGCCAGCTTGCAAATCAAAGCATTTTGACGTTCTACCGCGGTCAAAGTTTCGTCCGCAGCATCTTTTACAAACGCATGCAGTTTGGCGCCTGCCGGCAGATTCATGGCCGAACGCAAAGAGCGGATAGCCGAAATAATATCTACAGCGCGGTCAATTTCATTTTTATCGGCAGCATTAACTGCTTCATCTACCGGCCATGCCGCATGAATCAGCTTGCCGGAACGGGCTGTCAGATTATCCCACAGCTCCTCGGTAATAAACGGCATAAACGGATGCAGCATTACTAAAATTCTATCCAGAGTCCAAGCAGTTACCGCGCGGATTTCTTTAATTTCCTCAGCATTTTCGCCATAGAAAATCGGCTTAATCAGTTCAATGTACCAATCGCAGAATGTCCCCCAAATAAATTGATAAACCGCATTTGCCGCATCGGAAAAACGGAAGTTGTTTAAGTTTTCCGTAACTTCGGCGGAGGCTTCTTTAGCTTTTGCCATAATCCATTTGCTAACTTCCAGTTTAGCGGATTTAACCTCAAAATCTTTCACGGAATAGCATTCATTCATCTCGCAGAAACGAGCCGCATTCCACAATTTTGTGGCAAAGTTGCGGTAACCCTGAATGCGGGAATCTGACAAATTGATATCGCGTCCCTGAGTTTCCATCGCCGCCATAAAGAAGCGCAGCGCATCGGCGCCGTATTTTTCAATGGTTTCCATCGGATCAACCGTGTTGCCTTTGGACTTGCTCATTTTACGTCCCTGCTCGTCGCGCACCAAACCATGAATATAGCATTTTTTGAACGGCACGCGTTTCATCATATACATGCTCATCATCATCATGCGGGCAACCCAGAAGAAAATGATGTCAAATCCGGTAACCAAAACCGAAGTCGGATAAAATGTTTTCAAAAATTCGGTTTCATCCGGCCAGCCCATAGTTGAAAATGCCCACAAGCCGGAAGAGAACCATGTATCAAGCACATCGGTTTCGCGGGTCAATTCCACTTCTTTGCCATAATGTTTAGCAGCGGCGGCCTTGGCTTCTTCTTCATTTTCTTCGCAGAAAATTTCGCCGTCCGGACCATACCAAATCGGCATCTGATGTCCCCACCACAGCTGACGGGAAATACACCACGGCTGAATATTGCGCATCCATTCAAAATAGGTCTTTTCATAGCTCTTTGGTACAAACTGCATATCACCGTCTTCAACCGCTTTAATCGCGGCAACAGCCAATTTCGGAGCGTCAACAAACCATTGGTCGGTCATTAAAGGCTCAATAACCACGCCGCTGCGGTCGCCGTACGGAATAACCATCGGGTGATCTTCAATTTTATCCATCAAGCCCAGTTCGGTTAATTTTTCAATAGTTTTGGCACGGGCTTCCATGGTGGTTAAACCGGCGTACGGAGTGTTTTCATTCAAAGTAGCATCCAGATTCAAAACGTTAATCATCGGCAGATTATGACGCTTGCCGACTTCAAAGTCGTTAAAATCGTGCGCCGGAGTAATTTTAACCGCGCCGGTGCCTTTTTCCGGGTCGGCATGTTCATCGCCGATAATCGGAATCACACGGTTAATAATCGGAATAATGCAGTTTTTGCCGATTAAATGCGCCAATTTCGGATTATCTTTAGAAACCGCCACCGCCGTATCGCCGAACATAGTTTCCGGACGGGTGGTGGCAATATGGATATATTCGCCCTCCGCGCCCTCAATCGGATATTTATAGTAATACATTTTGCCGACAGTTTCTTTTTGCACTACTTCCAAATCAGAAACGGCCGTACCCAGTTTAGGATCCCAATTAACCAGCTTTTTAGCCTTAAAAATCAAGCCGTCCTTATACAGCGAAACAAAAATTTTACGCACGGAGCGGGAAAGTCCCTCGTCCATAGTAAAGCGCTCGCGGCTCCAATCGCAGGAAGCACCCAAACGGCGCAGCTGGCGGCAAATTGTTCCGCCGGATTGCTTGCGCCATTCCCAGACTTTTTCAATAAACTTTTCGCGCCCTAAATCGTGGCGGGTAATTCCCTCTTTAGCCAGATTGCGCTCAACCACCATTTGGGTGGCAATACCGGCATGGTCTGTTCCCGGCTGCCATAAAACCTTTTTGCCCAGCATACGGTTATAGCGGATTAAAATATCCTGCAGAGTGTCGTCCAGCGCATGTCCCATATGCAGAACGCCGGTAACATTCGGCGGCGGAATCACGATAGAAAACGCTTCTTTTTTGCTTCTCATATCCGGCTTGAAATCGCCGTCATTTTCCCATTTTTCATAAATTTTTTCTTCAAAGTCTTTTGGATTATAGTTTTTATCTAACATTGTTCATCATTCCGTATTTTTACGTTATATTAAGCAGTATTATTTTCAAAAAAAGAGAGAGGAAAATCGGCCGTTCAGGCTAAATAATTTTCCTTTACCCGCACTCGGCCGTCCTGATTGTCATTAGATTCGGAGACATCATTTTTAACAGCGCGCTTAGCAAAATAAGTCTGGTATTTTTTCATAATTTTTTTAGCCACGTCGTCAAAGCTCCAAACCCCAAGCTGATAAGGAATATCTTCGCGTTTCACAATCATATTTTTAGACAGTTCAAAAATTTCATCCTGTTCTTCTTCAGGCTGCTGCAAAACCGGCTCATTTTTTGTTTTTTCCGGCAAAAACTGTTCAAAATATTTGCGCTGTTCCTTATCAATAATCGCCTCGCGAATTGACTTTAATATAGAATCTATAGATGTATCTTCCGACTTAGCCATAAAATTATGCCTCAAGTTAAAATTAAAACCTGAGGCATATTAGCAAAATTTATTTTATTTGGCAATAGCTTTGCTTTATTTATCAATGGATAAAGTCAGCCATTTTCCTTTGGTATTTTGATAATGACCTTCAGCATCGTAATAATTTACCTTTAAGGCCAATTTCTGAGCTGTCAGCTTGCCCATAGACTGCATAAGCTGCAAGCCCGAAACATAGTAATCATGCAAAGCTTTTACTTCGTTTACCTGAGAAGTCAGCAAAGTCTGATATGCGTTCAAAACATCCAAAACCGTGCGGTTGCCCAAAGCTTCTTCTTTTTGCGTACCCTCCAAGGCAATAGCAGATGCCTTTACCTGAGCCTGAATAGAAGTAATATTGGACTTGTTAGCCTGCATAGACTGCCAATAACTGGTTACGCCTGCCACAACTGCGCGCTCGGCTTCCAAAACGCCTTCTTGAGCCTGCCATTTTTTATATTTGCTCTTGCGGATTTTGGCGCGGGTATCACCGCCGGTATACAATGGAACATTCATATCCAATGAATACTGAGTGCTGGTTGTGCTGGGATTCTTAGCCATATCATGATTAGACTGCGTTGTTTTGCCGCTTGAAGCCGTAAAGCTTACATCCGGAAGCAAGGCGCCTTTATTGCTGCTGACGCTGTAAGAAGCTGAATCCAGCTGTTTTTTAGCTGCAAGCAAAGAATAATTGTTGCTGCGGGCATAGTTCATTGCTTCATCAAAGCGATTCGGAAACAGTTTGGTAATCGCAGCCGGATTCTGCAAGTCTTTCGGCTCTTTACCGACCATTTGCAGATAAACGGCTTTAGAAACCGCCAGATTGCCCTCTGCCGAAATCACATCTGACTGAGCCTGTGCATAGCTGGCGCGGGACTGAGCCACATCGGTGCGGGTAACTTCGCCCACGTCAAAACGAGCCAAGGTTTCATCCAGCTGTTTTTTGAGCAGGCGTTCATTATTTTTTTGCAGGCGGACAATCGCTTCATCGCGCATAACATCCAAATAAGCTGTGGAAGCACCCAGCAAAACTGTCTGCTCTACCGCATACAAATCCTGAATACCGGCTTTTGCTGCAGAATCAGCGGCTTTTACGGCGTTATAAGTAGAAAAGCCGTTAAACAAAGGCTGAGTAACGCTGCCGTTATAGCCTTTCTGATATCCGTCAACCGTTGCATTGCCGGTTTTTCTAACGTGCGTATCCGAATAATTTCCGTTTAAGCCGATTGTCGGGCGGAAGCCGGAACGGGCTGCGGCTGCATCTTCATTAGTTGCGCCGCTTGCTGCACGCTGACCGTGCAAAGTCGGGTTGCTGTTATAAGCTTCGCTCATTGCGTCATAAATTGTATCTGCGTTTGCGTTAACACTAATCAAAGCGCTCAACGAAACTGCTAAAAGTAACTTTTTATTCATTGCTATCACTCTGTATAAATTCCTTATTTTCACATTCTTAGCTATAAAGCCAAAAAATTTAAAAATCAAACAATATCTTCTTTTCGGAAATAAAAATGTTATATTGTTAAGTAAATTTCAATCAATTTCGGCTAGTGTCCGGTATAAAAAGGTATGTTAAAAATTATGGGAGATAAAACTGTGGTAACAGAAAATAAAAGTGTTATGGATGAAATTGACCGCGCTCGCTTAAAACTTTCTATTGAGCATTATGCTAAATATTTTATCGGCAAGCGCAACTGCGAACTGACAAAAGACGAAGCTTTCAAAGTGATCGCTTTGGCTGTGCGCGAATTTGCCATGGATAAAATGTATGAAACCATAGCCCGCTATAACGAGCATGGCACCAAACGCATCTACTATTTATCTATTGAATATTTAATCGGGCGTTCGCTTGAAAACAATTTGTATAACCTCGGTCTGTATGATATTTTAAAAGATATCAAAATTGAGGGTTTTCCGGACTTTTCATTAAATGACATTTTTGACGCCGAATACGACCCGGCTTTGGGCAACGGCGGTTTGGGACGCTTGGCCGCCTGCTATATGGATTCTATGGCCTCGCTGGGCATTCCCGGATTCGGCTACGGCATAAACTACGAATACGGCTTATTTAAGCAAAAGTTTGAAAACGGCTATCAGGTAGAACAAGCCGATAACTGGCTGGGCGAAGATTCGCCGTGGCAGTTTGCCCGCACCGACCGCACCGTTACCATTCCAATCGGCGGCAATGTAGAAATGTATAACAAGCCGGACGGCAAAGTCAGCTATGTTTGGGCAAACACCCACACTCTGTACGGCGTTCCGTATGATTTTCCGGTTGTCGGCTATAACGGTAAATCCGTAAACTACCTGCGTTTGTTCTCGGCCAAAACCGATGACGAACTGGACTTGAACATCTTTAACAACGGCGGCTATATTGAAGCCGTACGCGATAAAATCCGCACCGAAACCATTTCTAAGGTTCTGTATCCGTCCGATAACATTGAACAAGGCAAAGAGCTGCGCTTAACTCAGCAATATTTCTTTGTTTCCTGCGCTATTCAGGATATTATCCGCCGCTTTATGGAAAAAAGCAACGATTTCAAGAAAATGCCGGACTATGTCTGCATTCAGCTGAACGATACGCATCCGGCTTTGGCGATTGTGGAAATGATGCGTCAGCTCATGGATGTCTATGGGCAGGAATGGGACGATTCGTGGGAAATTGTCACCAAAATTTTTGCCTATACCAACCATACCTTGCTGCCTGAAGCTTTGGAAAAATGGAGCAGCTCTATTATCCGCCGCTTCTTGCCGCGCCACCTGCAGATTATTTATGAAATCAACCGCCGCTTTATGGAATTTGCCCGCAGCCGCTTCGGCGACGATTCCTATAAACTCGGCAAAGTTTCTATTGTAGACGGCGAAGGCGACAATCAGGTTATCCGCATGGCCAACCTCTCTATTGTCGGCTCATTCTCCATTAACGGCGTGGCTAAACTGCATTCTGAGTTGGTTAAACATTCTCTGGTGCCGGAATTTTATGAGCTGTGGCCGGAAAAATTCACCAATGTAACCAACGGCGTAACCCCTCGCCGCTGGATGCTGCGCGCCAACCACGACCTAGCCAACCTGATTTCCGACAAAATCGGCACTTCCTGGATTACCAATCTGGACGAGCTGCACAGCATAGAAAAGTATATTAACGACAAGTCATTCTTAAAAGAATTTCTGAAAATTAAAAATGAAAATAAAAAACGCTTGGCGCAGAAAGTATACCGCGCAACCCGCATTATGGTTGACCCGAACAGCATGTACATTGTACACGCTAAGCGCATTCACGAATATAAGCGCCAGCTGATGACGGTTTTGCAGATTATCGGCGACTATTTGGCGATTACCCGCGACAACGTACGCCCGATTACGCCGAAAACTTATATTTTTGCCGGCAAAGCCGCTCCGTCATACACTTTTGCTAAGCTGATTATTAAGCTGATTAACAATGTGGCCGAAGTGGTTAATAATGACGAACGCTCTAACGAATTTTTGAAAGTTGTCTTTATTCCGGACTACAAAGTTTCGGTTGCCGAATACTTAATTCCGGCTGCCGATGTCAGCTGTCAGGTTTCCACCGCCGGCTTTGAAGCTTCCGGCACCAGCAACATGAAATTTGCCCTAAACGGAGCCTTGACAATCGGCACCTATGACGGCGCCAACATAGAAATCCGCGAAGCTGTCGGCGAAGATAACTTTTATCTGTTCGGCTTGACTGACGAGCAAGTGCGCGGCAAACGCATGACCTATAACCCGCGCGAACTGTATGAAAAGTCTGACTACATCAAACGGATTCTGAATGCCGTAAATTCCAGCATGTTCTGCGAAAAAGACTATCCGCAGCTGTTCCGTCCGATTTTTGACACCTTGCTCGGCAGCGACTACTACTTTATTTTGGCGGATATGGAAGCGTTTAACAATGCCGTGCATCAGGCAGAACGCGACTATAACGACAAAGAAAAGTGGGCTAAAGAAGCTTTGGTCAATGTGGCGCGTATCGGCAATTTCTCCAGCGACCGCGCGGTTATGGAATATGCCGACAGAATCTGGCATGTTAAACCGGTTGTCGCCGAAAAATAATCTTACAGCCTCATAAACTGACACCCCGAAATTTCCTAAAAGAAATTCGGGGTGTTTAATTTACGGTAAATCATACGATTTATCACATGTTTTTACCCACAGCCAAACCAGCGGGTCAATAAAAATTGCACCGGCGGCGCCGATTGCAATTCCGCTCAGCCTTTCTAAAAAACTGCACTTAAACTTTGGCGAAACCGAAAGCTTAAGAATGTGAAAAAACATAAACCTCATAATAAAGCGATTAAAAATATTAAACATAATTATATATATTTCAGCTCAAACTACTCTAAAATAACTCGCTGGTCAAACAAAATAAAAATATCGGCGCGGATGCTGCAACCGGCACCCGCGCCCTGCTAATCTTGGATAAATTTGATTTTAAAGCATTGCTACATGCAAAAGCGTAACCGGCTTAATTTCCGTAGCGGCAAAAACGCGGCGGCGGATTTGCCCGCGGATAAAATCTTCTATCTGCGTGCGGTTTTCGCATTCCAGCAATTTCTTTTCTATCAGCGGTGTAACCGTTGCCAAAATTTCCTCAGCCAGCTTGTTCCAGTCGTCTTCTTCCAAAATATCAATAGACGACATCTGCAAATCCAGCAATTTTTTATCTTTAATTACCGCGCTGATAAACATGCTGCAGTTAAAAGCTATGCGGCGGCGGTTTTTAATCAGCTGCGAACCCAGCGACACCGGACGGTTTCTGTCCCAGCCGATAATATCGCTGAACACTTGCTCCAAAAATTCTATATGATTATTATGCAGCAGGCACATATCGCCGTTGCGTGCCGAAAAAACTTCTTTAATGCCGCAGCTCAAAGCAAAGCGCTTATGCTCGCGGATAAACTTTTTATCGCCGTGCACCGGCAGCACTACTGCCGGTTTCAGCAAATCATACATGCGTTTCAAATCTTCGCGGCAAGCATGGCCGGAAGTATGCACCAGCTCGGTTTCATCGGTAATCACGGTTGCGCCCTGCGCCGCCAGTTTATCCTGCATGCGTTCAATTTTATCTTCATTTCCCGGAATCATCTTGGATGAGAAAATAATTGTATCGGAATTATCCAGCTTAATATATTTGCTTTCGCCGTTGGCAATAATGCTCAGAGCGCTGCGGTAATTTGCCTGCGAGCCGGTGCAGATATAAAGCGCTTTATCGGACGGAATATCCTTAGCCTCTTCCATGGTATGAACCGGCGGCAAATCCTGCAGGTAGCCGCATTCTTTGGCGATTTTAATATTGTTTATCAGCGTGCGCCCCAGCAAAACCGGAGTTCTTCCGGCTTTATCCGCCGCCAAAATCAAGCTTTCCAGCCGCATCAGGTTAGAAGCAAAGCAGGTTACAATCAGCCCGCCCTCAATCTGCGGAATAATTTCCATTAAGCTCTTGCGAACTTCGGCTTCGGACGGCGATTTTTTATCCACCATAATATTGGTAGAGTCGCAGACCAGCATAGAAACGCCCTCATCCGCCAGCTTTTTCAGCTCGTCAAAATCTGTCGGCAGCATAGACAGCGCTTCATCGTCAAAACGCCAATCCGTCGCATGCAGAATATTGCCGTATTTTGTACGGATTGCCAAAGCGCAGGTTTGCGGCACCGAGTGGGCAATAGAAATAAATTCAACGCTGAAATTCGGAAGCTCCACCGTTCTTTGCTGATTTACCGAAACCAGCGGCACCGTGTTTTCCATCTTAAATTCGGTTAAGCGCGATTTAATCAGGCCTAAAGTAAAATCCATTGCATACACCGGACATTGCAGATGCGGCCAAATCTGAGCAATAGCGCCGAGGTGGTCTTCATGTCCGTGAGTGATGAACAGCCCGACAATATCATCGCGGTAAGCGTCTAAAAACTCCGGCGACGCATAGGCTAAATCCATTCCCGGATAATCATCCAGCAAAAAGCCGTAGCCGGCGTCAACCACAATTATTTTGCCGTCCACCGCATACATATACATATTCATGCCGATTTCATCGGCGCCGCCCAGCGGTAAAAAATAAATTCCTTCTTTTTTAAAATCACTCATCTTTATTCATCTCTTCAAAAAACACATCGCCTGCCCATATCTTTTTGATTCCGAGCGGCGTTTCCATTAACAATGCGGCATTATCGTCTATTCCGGCGAATCTGCCTTTTTCATCAGTGCCGTTTTGGCGGATTATAATTTCCTTTCCAAAATTTTTGGCATTCTTAAGCCATTCCACGCGCAGAACTGCAAAGCCTTGAGCCTGCAGCAAGCTTAAATTCTGCAAAAAACTGTCCATAAACAGCGGCAAAAACTCTTGCGCTGTTATTTTTATATCTGCTTCCGCCAATGAAGTAATCTGATAAACGGCGTTTTCCACTTTCGGACTGGCGGCAATATTAACGCCGATACCGACAATCATATACTTTCCAGTGCCTTTTTCAAGTAAAATTCCGCTCATTTTAGCATTATTCAGCAGCACATCGTTCGGCCACTTTAATTTTATATCGGCAGCCGGAGCAATTTTTTTAACCGCCTGCAGCAAGCTCAATGAAGCGGCAAAAGCAAGCTCTCCGGCACGCTGCAGCTCATATTCAAAAGCCAGCGAAAGAAACAAATTTCCCTCCGGACTGTTCCAGCTGCGGCCGCATCGTCCCCTGCCCGCCGTTTGTTTTTTGGCGCAGACGGCTATATATTTTCCGGATTCGCCGCAGTATTTCTGTATTTCATCATTAGTGCTGCCGACCTCGTCAAATCTATAGCATTCCCATTTGCCCATCATTTCCATGTCAAAGCACCCTCCAGAATGCCGCTGAAATCCTGCATCAGAAAATGCGGCTGCATCATCAGCACAAACATAATTGCCGCCGCCAGCAGCACCGCGGTATAAATCCCCCGGTCTGCGCGGTCATAAGCAATGCGGCTGTTTTCAAAATACATAGTTTTTATAATCTGCAGATAGGCGTAAGCCAAAACCAACAGCGCCGCCAGCAATATCGCCAGCTGATAAAAATTGTTATGCAGCACCAAATCGCTGAACACGGCAAACAGCCCTAAAAAGCCTAAAAACGGCGGAAAACCGATCAGCGAAAATAAAAACACGCTGAGCATTGCGGCAATATACGGACGGCGGAAAGACACTCCCTCAAAATCGCTGAGCATAAACAGATATTCGCCTTTATTTTTCAGCCCGAACAGGCAGACGCAAACCCCATACATAGCCAGCAGATACACCGCTAAATATATAAAAGCCGTATTCAAAGCATCTGAGGTCAGCCTCTGCAGCACCAAAAAGACAATGCCTTGCTGATAAACCGTGCCGTAAGCAAAGATTTTGCGGATATTTTTGCCGCTGCAGGCTCCAACCGCCCCCACAAACAGCGACAGCACCGCTAATCCTTGGCAAAACAGCGTCAAGCGAGGTTCCATTGCCGACAGCACATGCGTATTGAGCTTGATAAACGCCGCCCAGCAAACACCGGTCGGAACCAGCGTTAAATATGTAAAGACCGGCAGCACAATTTGTCCGGTTGTTTCCGTATACCAAAAGTGCAGCGGAGCCAATCCCAGTATAAAAGCAAAAACCAGAATCAAAGCCGTAGCCGCTGCAAATGCTGAAGTGTTTTCTGTATTGTTTTCAAAATAAAGCTCCAGCGTTTCATAATTCAAATCTGCGTTTTGCATATACAAATATATAGCCGCTGCCGCCAGCACGCCTCCGGCAGCCAGAGCCGAAGCCGCGTATAACCGGCTGCTGACATAAATTTCTTTTCTTTTATCGGCATGAATAAACAGCAGATAATTTGCCGTCAGCAATATAAAAATACTGACGGCGGTTAAAGCCAGATTCTGCGACATAACCAAAATCATTCCGGCAAAACCGGCTAGCAACAGCCCGCAGCAAAAAAGCGAGCCGCTGACATTCATGCTGGAATACCATTTGCGCGACAAAAACAAGGCGGCGCACATTGCCGTAAACATTAAAACTAAAAACAGCAGCGTAAACGAATTAGCCTGCAGCAGCTCTGGATACGCCGTGCGGTTATAAAAAATCACCGCTGCGCCGAAGCCTAAGCCGGCAAATATTTTAGCCAGCCTGAAAGAATCCCCGCTGGACGTCTCCCGCACATGGCAGAGACTCAGCACCAGCGCGCCTAAGCCCAAAATCCACAGCGGAGAAAGATACAGCACATTTTCAATCATTTTCTTCTCCTAAAATACAAACCACAGCGGATTAAAAAACGACAAAAACAAAACTATCACGATTCCGGTCCAGAAAATCTGCTGTTTTAACGACAAATCAGCGATATCTTCCGCTTTTTCTTCATGCTGTTTTAAATCTCTCATCACATATAATTCATGCAGCAAGCTCAGCGCTACAACAGTCAGCGCCGCCATAACCCACAGCCCTACCATAAAATTTTCCTGAAAAATTTCAGAAATCAAAACAAAGTTATTCCAAAATAAAGAAGATATCGGCAGCCCGACCGCCGTCAGCACAAAAAACGACATAACCACCGAAAACCGCGGCATATAAGCCAAAATTCCCCGATATCCGCAAGTTTGCTGCCGGCATTTTTCTTCAAACTGCAAATCCAGAATTACTAAAGACGAGGTCACAATCAAAAATATAAATAACGAATAAGCTATATTCATTTTCAGCGTATCTACCGGCAAAATAACCGCCAGCAAAAAGAACAGATAATATACGGTGGAATAGGCAAATAGCTTATATAAAAATTCGCGGCTGGACAAACCTATCAGCGCCAAAAACACCATAGTCATAACCGTAAAAATTTCTATATACGGCAAATAGGAGCTGATACTTTCCGGCACCGCCAGCGGCCAAAAGCGCGCAAAGCCGTAAAGACCGGTCAGCGGCAGCATATTTACCATAATATACACCAGCGGATTTCTGATACTTGCACTAACCGAAGCTATCCAAGAGTGGAAAGGCCAAACCGGAATGCGGGAAATAAAAGCCAAGCAAACCGCAGTCCATACCAGCAGCCCCACATGCGGCGTCATATCCACCAAGGCAATTTCGCTCAGCCTGATATTGCCGTGATAAAACTTATACATAATCAGCGAGGCTGTCAGCAAAAATAAAATTCCGATAAAATTATATATAAAAAAGCGGTACAGAATCTGTATTTTTTTGCCTCCGCCGCACACGCCGATAAGCATAAACAGCGGCAGCAGCATTCCAGCAAAAAAGCCATAAAAAGAAAGCAAATCTCCGGCGGTGAAAAATCCGGTTAAACAGCCGGCAAAATATAAAGCCAGAAACAGCAGCATTTTATTTTTGCGTGCCGCCGCATTCAGCCCGACCATACCGATTAGCAAAGCCAAATGCACGGCAATAATCAGCAGCAAAGAGAAAATATCCGTGCCAAAATACAAATCCAGCCCGACGCCGTCCAGCCAGCTAAAAGAAAAACCGCTGATTTCTGAGGGCTGAGCCGCATCTGTCAAGGCAAACATCCGCAAAATAATAACCATATTCGCCGCCAGCGTAAAAAAGGCCACATTGTAGGCGTTGTTTTTATTATCCGGCGCCGTCAGCACAAAAAAACATCCGATAAGCGGCAGCAGCATCATAACCAAAATCAGCTCAGACATCAGTTTGTTCCTCCGGCATAAAACGAAACGCTCCATAATGCGGCTAACAGCAGCAATATAATAAACCCGCCCCAAACGCGGTTGTAGTGCATATTTCTAAACAGGCGGATTGCCCCCTGCAGACACAGCGAGGTTAGCCCCAAAATCATTTTTTCTACCACCATCCGGTCTATAATAACCGACAAAACCCGTCCGCACCACAGCACCGGTTCAGAAATAAAATTTTTATATACCAGACTCCAAACATCATTTTTTTGCAAAGCGCTGCCGGCATAAATTTTATAAACCGTTTTCGGAACCGGAATAAGCACCAGCAGCCACCAGATCAGCATGCTGCCCAAAAATATTTTAAGCTGCGGCAAGGCGGAAACTTGCGAAAACATCAGCATTCCAAACATAACCGCCGCCGGCAGGGTAATAACCCAAAACATTTTTTTGCGGCGCAGCGGCAATTTTCCGGATTCGCGCGCTTTGCCTCTAAAACAGAACTGATGAAAAATCTGAGCAGCGGAAACTGCCGCCGCCAAGCCGATTCCCATAAAATATTGACTTTTTCCGGCACCAAGCAAATGTCCCAAGCTCATTTCAGCGGCAAAAAACAAGCAAAACACCGCACCGGCGGCGCGGCAGACATAATAATCGGCCAAGCAGCAATTTCTCAGTTTCAGCAAACTTACGCACCGATTCGCTTTGTAATACAAAAAATATATAATACTGATGCACAGATATTGGCAAAGCAGCAGCAAAGTAAAATTTTTTGACCATTCAAAATTGTTTATCTGCAGCAAAAGCACTAAGCTCGGCCAAAACAAAAGCTGCATAAAAATAACTTTAACTTTCAGATTTTCAGCCGTAAACAAGCAAATTGCCGACCAAATCACGCTGAAAATACAGACTCCGCGCAGCATTGGTGCAAAATAGACCGATGACTGCCATAACAAATTGAATTTGAGCAACAAAATCAAAGCTGCCGCCGGAGATGTCAAAAACAAAACCGTTTGCAGGCGATGAAATCTGATATCGCGCAGGCGCAGCATTCCGCTATGAAAAGGCAGCATGCCGAATTTTATAAAAACTGCCGCCAGCCCCGCTGCAGCCACAAAATCACGGTGCAGGCCAATCCGATTATATTGCAGAATCTGACGCATATCCAGCGATTCCAGCTGGCAGTTTATGACTGCGAAAACCGTAAATAAAACCATATCCGCAATTAAATTCAGCGTTGCATACCAGCTGGAGCTTTCAACATTGCGAATCATCAGCAGCGCCAGCACATCTATGGCAAACAAGCCGGAAAGCAGCTGCACCAGATTATTGCTGGTAATCATAATTATAAGAGCTGTCAGATTATATAAAAGAACTGCATCAAAAATACAGCGTCTCTCCTCATAGCGAAACACAATGTTATAGCCGATAGCCAACGCGCTCATAAAGAAAAACGGCAGAATCAACCGGCAGTTATACGGATTTGAGACAATATCAAACATTATATTGCCGCTGGGCGAACTGTTCCACACAAAAGAAAACACCTGTTCCGCCGAGTCGCCGCCGTGTTTATAAAAATAAAAGCATAAGACCGAAACAAACAAAAAAAGCAGACGTGCAAGCACACCGTCTGTTTTTATGCCTATTTTTAAGCTGCTGAATAAGGCAATAACAATTAACAGAAGTACAGTATCTGCAATCATTTACGCCTGCTCTGCCCTAAGAAATAATCAAACTTTGAACGTTTTTAACCAAACGAACCGGAACAATATATTCACGTTCCACATCATCATTATCAATTTCAACAACCAAAATCTCTGAAACGGATTTAAGCGGAGAACGGGCGCCTTTATCTATATTATTAAAAGCCACCGAACTCTCTTGCGAACGATACAGCAGAGCCTTATCGCTGCCGTCATAAATAAAGCGAGGATTTTCCGGACCGCCGACGCGGCTGTCCATCATCAACATAATTTCGCCTTTAGCGTTCTGCAAAATACTATATCTGCCTTTTTTGCCGATTTCATTGCTAATAGTCATACATAACCTCTACAAAACAAAAGTTTTCATCAAATTTTAGAGAATACTAACATATAAATCTTAAGAAATAAACACCAAATTCATTTTTTTTAACTTTTTTTATTTTTTCTATTGACTTCCGCAATTTTATCTAATATAAGCATACTCGTTAAGCGAGTTCGTAGCTCAGTCGGTAGAGCATTTGACTTTTAATCAAAGGGTCGCGGGTTCGAATCCCACCGAGCTCACCAATAAGTCCTTGAATTTCAAGGACTTTTTTTGTTTTTAAATTTCATATTTTCCACCGTCAATTTTCGGTGCTACACCGGTGCTACACATTTTGAACCCCATTTTTTTGATTTTTAGCACTATCTATAAATCAATTTACTGTTTTATCTTGCATAATATTTTGTAAAATCAATATGTTATAATAAATTAAAATCGATTCTATTTACTGCAATTTATATGATAATTATAACAAATATATAATGCTAAAGTTGTTTAAAAATACCTCAATTTATACAGGTTCATTATCCGGCATCCTCAATCTTAATGCAGAATCGCTATAGACATAATAAAGTACACTTAAGTATTACCGATAAAGCGGTGGGAAGAATGGTAACATTAAAGTAATATTTTGCTTGACTTTAGTGAAGTAAATGATATTCTTAGATTATAATATTACTTTTTAGGAGTGTAAGAAATGAAGTTTTTGTATGCGAGAGTTTCAAGTGCGGACGGCAGCCAGCATATTGACCGGCAAACCATAGAGGCGGAAAAATATGACGAGGTGTTTATAGATTATGCTTCCGGCGGCTCCACTAATCGCCCCAAATTGCAGGAAATGCTGAAATGGGTGCGCAAGGGTGATGTGGTGGAAGTTCATAGCATTGACCGGCTTGCCCGCAACATTAACGACCTTTTGCAGATTGTTAAAACCATTACCGATGAGCGGCACGCCGAGATATTTTTCATTAAAGAGAATCTGCGTTTTACTGATGATGAAAACAACCCGTTCAACAAACTTATGCTGCATCTGATTGGCAGTATCGCCGAATTTGAACGCAATATGATTAAAATGCGTCAAAAAGAGGGGATTGCCATTGCCAAAGCCAAAGGCGTATACTCTAAAGAACGCTGCAAGAAATTGTCGCTGTCGCAGATGGACGAGTTGAAAGCGGATATTGCCAACAAAGTCCGTGTTTGCGAAATCCTTAAAAAATACGGCATTACCAAACCAACTTATTACAGGTATAAAGAAAATTTTAGTGTATAAGTGATAATCATTACTATCTCTAATAATTATCTCCGTGATTTGAATTACTGTAAGCACGAACTTGAATTGGTTCAAATCCGTATAAATACGCTTGAAAAAGATGACTCTGTGCTGAATGACAAACTGTTTTACGCTGAATTACGTGTTAAAGAGTTAGAAAATATCTTTTTTGCCCAAGGTGTTACCAAAGAGTAGATTTATATGATGATTAAGCAGGTGCAAACAATGCAAGCGGCTTAATTATTTCTCACAATCAAACATTCGTTGAAGTTCTGCCAATTCTTTATTTAGTTTAGGCATTTTATCAGCCTGCTCACAAATTGCTGCCCAGTAGTTATCGGCTAAAGTCATTGATGGTTGCTGTATTTTATAAAAGTCTTCATTTATGGTGTTAAAAACACGCTGATATATGTTGTTTAATATCTTCATAACGCCATCAATCAGAGTCATTATATCATCGCAGTATATCATTATACCAGAATCATTTTCTATATTATGGCATAATGAATCTCTAAAATCTTTTACTCTTTTAGCACCTTCAGAATGCAGTAATTCGTCATATTTTGCATACAATTCATCAGCAAATTGCTTGTATTCATCGTTTCGCTGTAATTCTTTGATTACTCTATCTATTGTCAATCTATTTTTTCCTTTAGGCTCAATAATGCTTTTTGTGCCTATGATGGACTTCTCTCTAATAGAATAATACGAGTAATCAAACAAAAAATTACTTGTTCTGCGTTTATCATTTGCAAACTTAACAATCCATATAAACATTGCTGAATCAAGGTATGCCTTCAAAACTTTAGAAGACACAGTGTCCAATGTTTTCTTATATTTTTGCATCTCTTTAGACATAGAAACCTCATACATACATTATGCTGTATATTTAGGGTTTAGTCTTTTAAAGCGCAAGTTTAACTACATTGCTTTGTTTAGGCTATTGTATATTTCATCTACGAAGATACCAAGAATTTCTTTCTTAATGTTCTCGTTATTAAGCAACAGCGTAAAGAAGTCTTGATTTTGTGATAATCCCTCAATCAAAGCATCATTTACATTGTCAAAGTAAGCCAACTCAAAGTTCTTTACTGTATTATTTTTGGCTGATGTTTTTAATTTGTCTGATTTGAGCATAATATCTCTAATCTGAAGCATTGCTTTAACTGCAACATCATTATCATAGTTTTTGCCTGTCATACTATTGATTTGAGCAATAATTTCCGAAAGTCTTTGGACTTTATCTTCTGGCAAAACAATCGTTTCAGCGGTTGGTAATTTAACAATAGGATTGGATTTGATGTTGGTCTTTTTGTGTTCGCCTGTTTTCTTCTGTACAAAGTTCATTGCCTGAATTTTCCCATCTAAATTAAATCCACCACCAGCGTGTTTAATGTTAATGTAAGAAAGCAAACAGGTAATGAAATTATACTTTTTATGCAATTCTGCATCTGAAAAACAAGTAACTTGTAACAAGAACTCATAAAATCTCACAAAACCTTTTAATGTTTTAACAAATTCTCTTTGCTTTTCATCATCCATTTGTTCTATAAGTTTCTTGGTCTTTTGGAACATAAATGTTAGTTTCTTCTTGTCCGTTGCAGTAATGTTATCTTTATAGAGTAAATCATTTGCTGCCTCAATGTCGGATGGGTCAATAATGCAGAAACCATCAATTTTTGCTTCTATATCATATATCTGATTAGGTGTCACAGAGTTGGACAGCAACGTGACCGTATAATATTTGGAGAAAGCATCCTCCATATCCTTATAACTATTCACAAAATCCAAAACGAAAGTCTGTTTGTTATAAGGTGGACATATTCTGTTTAATCTTGATAAGGTTTGAACAGCATTAACGCCTTTTAATGTTTTTAGGATATACATTGCGCAGAGTTTTGGTTGGTCAAAGCCAGTTTGATATTTGTTTGCAACCAACAAAACCTTATAGTCATCTTTTTCAAATTCTTTAGGTAACTTGTCTTCATTAAAGCCATTGATGCTTGCTTCAGTATATTCTTTTCCATTCTCTTTAAGAACAACTTTACCAGAGAACGCAACCAAAGCATCCATATCTTCGTATCTCTTTTTGCTTATGTAGTCCTTAAATGCTTGGCAGTATTTTACTGCTTCTTCTCTTGATGAAGTGATAACCATTGCTTTGGCTCTACCATTAAGACCATCCATAACATTTGACCTAAAATGCTCAACAATCACTTCTATTCTTTGGGCAATGTTTGTTTCGTGCAAAGCGACAAATCTTGCAATTTTGCGCTTTGCTTTATTTGTCTGATATTTAGGGTCGTCTTCAATTTCTTTATTCAAATGATAATATGTGTCATAAGTAGTATAGTTTTGCAATACATCTAAAATAAAGCCTTCTTCTATCGCTTGTTTCATTGAATAGATGTGAAATGCTTCTCTTTGTCCCTTACTATTGACTCTACCAAATAGGTTTAGAGTTGTTGGTTTTGGAGTGGCTGTAAAAGCAAACACCGAAACATTGGCTTGTTTCCCGTGTTTATTGATTTCTTCTACAATCAAGTCTTCGGTTGATGATTCCTCCTGAATTTCACCTGCGCCTAAAGTCTTTGATACGGCTATCATATCTTTGCCTGCCGTAGAAGAATGTGCTTCATCAATAATAACGGCAAACTTTTTCTTCTTTAGGTTAGATACTTCACTGACGATATAAGGGAACTTTTGGATTGTTGTTGCAATAATCTTGGTATTACCTTTTAGGGCGGATGCAAGGTCAGATGAATTGCATTTATCATCCATAACTCTAATAACACCAGACTTGTGTTCAATGCTCTTTACGGCATCTTGTAATTGTCTATCAACAACAACTCTATCCGTAATAATCACAATATTATCAAAGATAACTTTGTTTTGCTCGTCGTGCAAAGATGCCAAACGGTGTGCTAACCAAGCAATAGAATAAGTTTTGCCAGAACCAGCACTGTGTTGAATGAGATAGTTTTGTGTTGTTCCATTCTCCAAAACATCATCTAAAACCTTATGCAACAC
The DNA here is from genome assembly GCA_963659495.1 of Bacteroidaceae bacterium. GTDB lineage: Bacteria > Pseudomonadota > Alphaproteobacteria > RF32 > CAG-239 > RUG410. Next base: position 42,724 of record CAVKTH010000003.1, read on the forward strand.
ATCTCTTTGGTGGAATCTTGGAAAGATAATATTTTCTTTGATAGACTTCTTTCCAGTGTTTTCATCTTCTTTTTCTTTTACTTCAAGCAGAATAAATTTACTAATAAGTTCCAAAATTGAATCTTTTTGTAAAATATCTTCCCACATATAAGAAACGCTATATTTGTCTTCAAATAGCGGATTACCTGCACCAGCATTAACACCTTCGCCATTTCCCATATTGAACGGCAGGAAAAATGTTGATTCTCCTTCTAATTTAGTTGTCATATAGACTTGTTCTAAATCCATTGCAAAATTTACCAAACAGCCGCTTTTAAACAAGAATAAACGAGTATTCGGCGTTCTTTCTGTGCGATACTGATAGATAGCGTCTTCATAGGATTGTCCTGCGTGATTGCACTTTAATTCAAAGGACATAATAGCAAAACCGTTCAAGAAGATAACAACATCAACTCTTTCTTTATCATTCGCCCAAATTTCCTCTGCGACTGAAAAGATATTTTGTTCATATTGTTTGGTTGCTTCTTTGTTAAAATCCGTTGCAGGTTTTGTGAACATAAAATCCAAGTGTTCATTTGCAATATCAATACCATGCTTTAGAAGATATAACAGACTCTTTTTAGGTTGTGTAAGTTCATTATTGATGTAATTGATAAGAGTATTTTCCATATCAGAGTTGTATTGTTTTTTCAATGTTTCCATTTTCTTTGGTTGTGTGTCATTCAAAAATTTAAATAACATTTCTCTATCCATTGCATGTAA
>CAVKTH010000003.1:43495-55215 GCA_963659495.1 Bacteroidaceae bacterium
CAAAAACTTGAATAACAACTCTTTATCCATTGCATTGAATCTATCAAAATTAGTATTTTTTCTCACAACATAGCCATTTTGCTTATTAAGATAATCCAAAATAAATGCCTGATATTCTTTCTCTGATTGGATAATATTCATTATGCAACCTCCTTTTTGCCTGTTACATATTCGTAAATTAAGGTTTTTTTGTATTCTTCAAGTGTTTTAATCTGTTCTTGTTTGTCTGCTATTGCATTTTCAATTTCTACGCACTTTGCATCAAGGTATTCCGCTATCTCTTTTTGTTCTGTAGGTGATGGAGAAAAGACCATCAATTTTGCAAATTCGCCATAATTCAAACTTTGTCTTACACCATTTCCCATATTATAAAAGACCTTTTGAATATCATACATATGCAACAAATAATAATAGTAAGTTGAATTCACATTTTTATTCGGTCGTAATGCAATATATGCCGAAGTTATAATACCGTGCTCATGGGATAATCCTGTTCTTAAACTTTTTTTATCGTTTTGCAAATCAGTTGGGCGTATAATTATGTCGCCTGCTTCAACAATGTTATAAGTGTTGAAACTTTCAGGAAGAAGTCCGCCATTCGTATTGATGTCTTTTCTTATTATCTTACCATAACTTAACGATAACAAATTATCTTCACGTCCCAATCTATTCTTATGCTTCCGTTCTGAAAAATACACATATATCGGATGTATCTCCCAGTTTGCAGGGATTTTACCAATCCATTCAATACCGCTATCTTTCATAGTGGCATTAGGATTAAGACCTTTGGTAACGGTTTCAGAAATAACAGATTTCTTGTATTCTTCCAAAGTGTTTATTTGTTCTTGGATTTCCGCTGTAATGGCATCAATTTCTCCACATTTCTTATCCAAATAATCAGCAATCTTTTGTTGTTCATCAATCGGCGGAACAGGAAGTTTAACCTCTCTAAAATATTTTTGAATATTTAGATTTTGTAAACCTGTCGTTTGATTGAAATAGAGATTAGTTACTCCATTCTTATATAAAGCAAAGAAACAATATTTGGCATATTCAAACATATATTCGTTCTTTAGCCTTATACAATCCATAAAATTAGCAAACAAACACTTTTGATTTAGGCGAAATACCACCGTTCTACCCACTGGAGTTTTTTCTCCACCTCCAGATTTTTCAATCAGTAAATCACCTTTCTTCAGTGTTTTATTATGTATTTCGGAATAACTATAATTTCTAATTGTGTAATCAATGTTTTCCTTTAACTTCATTTGAGAAAAATTAAAATCTGCTATACGCACACATATATGGTCATTTTCATTACCAACACTATCATTTCCCCAAGACCCGCTTATATGTTCATTTACTAAATATCTAATAGATTTTGCAATCCAATGTTCAGGTATCTGACCTACCCATTCAATACCACTATCTTTCATCGCTCTAGTCATTAAATAAATCTCCTTGCGATGTTTCTTTTTTCTTTAAAACATTTTCCACTAAATTATCTGGAACTTTTTTCAATTCTTTATTGTTAAATCTGTATATTTCTTTAATTGTCATTACTGGAGGAACATTTGAGCCATTTTTCATTTTTCTATCATATTCAACCAAAGCAACCAATTCATCGTCTTTTTTAGTTTTCTTTAGAGGTGTTTTACCTCCTAAAAATTGTTGTTTAAATTGTTCATCCTCTATAAAAGCAGAGAAATGTGAACCATCTGCTTTATCCCTAAATTCCCATTTACCGTCTTCATCTACATTCAATGACCTGTAAATAACTAAATGTTTAATTGTCTCTAATGTTGGTAATTTTCTTTCTATATCAGAAGATGTATGTAAAGTAAAATCTCTTCTTATAATTGGAAATTCTTCGTTATCCGAAAATCCAACACCTTTTATATTTTCATCTTTACTTAATTCCACGTAAAAATCATTTTGAGCCTTTATAATTCTATCTATCTGTTCTCTTTCTTGCTCTGAAACTTTGTTGGCTAATTTTTTCAAACTATCAGTTGTTGAATTATATGCTCCTCTCACAGAATCAACAACTGCTCTTGTTATATTTCCTGAATAATCTGCCCAGTTTTTGCCTGTAAACTCCTCCAAAATTCCATTAATTGTATCAGGCAGCATTGCTATTACCACTGCTGCTATTGGTGCAAAAACCAATTTATATACTAACTTTAATGTGCCTATTTCTAATGGTTCCACAACAATTTTACAATTTTCCTTACCATAAAGTAATTTACATATTGAATTGGAGGTTATTTCTAATGTTTTGGATATTGCGATATATTGTTCCAGCATTATTTGGGCATTATTCATATCCAGATGAAAAACAAACGGCTCGTTAATTGACATATCAATTTTTGTTCTTTTTGCATTACTCATATGAATAGTCCTTACGCTGCTCCGAATAGTTTTTTAATTTTGGCATCTACTGAATTTTCAAGTTCTAAAAACTTCTTTTTTAATTCTTCTGATGGAGTTGGTTGCTGGTATTTGTAGAAATAACGAGTAAATGGTATTTCTGCCCCAATTTTTATAGTTTTGCGACCGCAATCTTCTTCAAATATAGCATTTTCGTCTTCTGCTTCAAAAAATGCTTTTGCATCTGGCAAATGCGGTAAAACTTCTCGTACCATATAATCCGAGATACTCTCTTGATATTTTACAATTTCAACATCTTTGCTATCTTTGTCGTAAATTATGCCTTTTTTATCTTTTTGAATATCGGCTTTCTTATCCATTTTTGATAAGCCTTTGGCTAATTTTTCTATATCTTTCTTACCGATACTATCGGACAAAGCATTATCCAGTATCTTGGTCAATACTGGTGTAAATGTTTCAGGATTCATCCAAATATTATCCGATATATTTTCTTGTAAAGTTTGAATAATTGCATCGTAAATTGGCTTATTTTTCTTAAAATTATCTAATTTATTCTTATCTTTCCCTGTAAGTTCCGTTTGACTTTCAAGTTCATAAACCTTGCTTTCATCATAAAGATAACTCAAAGTTCCGTTAGAAAGCATATCATCAATCCGCTCTTGCGTGATTGCGTAACTTCTTTGTAATGGTTGCATTATTGTATATTCTCTATATAAAAATTCCTCGTTATTATAGATTTTACAGAATTCATTTTCCTTAAATTCAGCATACAATTTTGTAATTTCTACTCTATCTTCTGGAGAAAACTCATTTTTCTTATTACCAAGCGGTTTTCTTAATTTGTGATAGATGTTTGAAGCATCAATCAGTTGAATCTTTCCTTTGCGTTCAGCACGCTTATTCTTTGATAAAATCCATACATAGGTTGCAATTCCCGTGTTGTAGAATAAATCTGTTGGCAACTGTATAATTGCTTCAATTAAATCGTGTTCTAGCAAATATCTACGGATTTGGGATTCTCCCGATGATGTTCCGCCACTGAATAAAGGTGAACCATTTTCAATGATTGCCGCACGTCCCAATTTATCATCCATCTTTGCTATTGCAGACTGCAAGAACAAAAGTTGTGAATCTCCGCCACTTGGTAAGCCTGCGCCCCATCTACCTAATGGTGCTTTTTCGTATTCTTTTCTTACGGCTTCTTCCTGTCCTGCTTTGGCATCTTTCCCAGACCACGGGGTTCCAAAAGGTGGATTTTCCAGCAAAAAGCGCATTTTCATATTAGGGAAGCAATCTTCTTTGAATGTATCTGCGTGTTTGAAATTATCTGCATTTTGCCCCTTAATCAACATTTCTGCTAAACCAACCGCATAAGACACACCCATAAATTCTTGCCCATACAGTTTTACATCTGCTGTAGGGTTATAGTGTATTAAATAACTGTATGCTGTTGATAACATACCGCCAGTTCCGCAGGCTTGGTCGCAAACCGTTATAATTTTACCATCATCAAAAATATCATCACAACCTTCAGAAATTAGCACAGAAACGCACATTTTAATAATGTCACGACCAGTGTAATACTGACCAGCATCCACATTTTGAAAGAATCTTCCGATAAGATTTTCAAAAATGTAGCCCATCTTTATACTATCATACGTTTTCGGACTTAAATCCAATTCTGAAAAGGCTTTAACGACTTGATATAAGCATCCATCTTTATTCATTTTATCAATGTGCTTATTCATCTCCAATTCGGCAAAAATATCTTGCACATTGGCTGAAAATCCCAAAATATACGATTTGAAATTGGATGCTATATGTTCTGGGTCATTGCATAGTTCTGTCAAGTCAAAACCACTGGTATTATAAAATTGATAGCCTGTAATTCTATACATTGCTTGTGCAGGATAGTCGTGTTGCGCATTATATTTGGCGATAACTTTATCCTTTGTATCCGCTAATGCACATTCCAATCTTCTTACAATCGTCATTGGAATAATCACATCACCATATTTGTCAGGCATATATGAGCCACGCAGTTTATTAGCAATGCTCCAAATAAAGTTTGCTTCGGCTGTTATATCAACAGGATTATCATCCCAAAGCACATCAATGGCTTTTTTATCATTAGTTACCATAAGTCTGTCTTTCAGTAGTATATTGCAATTATTGTCATATTATGTGGGAACTTCTTAAATAAGAGTTTACGGGGCGAAAAATTTTCTATTCCTCTGCCAATTCAATCACTTTAACACCTTTGCCTTTGGCGGCTTTACAGAACTCATAGGCTTTGCCTTCACGTTTGTTATAGGCGATGATAAAGTTGGTATTTTCTATGATATAGCGGTTCCGATATACGATACATAGTCTTTTGTAGCCAAGTTCACATTTTGGTGGCAGAATAAAGTCATCAAAACCACGGCGTTCAATAACTTGTGCGCCATCCCTAACACCCATTTCATGCAGGTCGGTCATCTGCGATATTACCAAATAAATGCGAATATGCGGATATTCCTTCTGAACATCTAAAACAACGTCGTAGGCATCAATTTCATAACCGCCTTTCTCGCCGACCAGAAAAGTATCAACGTCTTCATTTTCTATCAAGTTGATTACTTCTTTCATTATGCGTCTTTAAGGTTAGGAGGCGTGCGATGCCCCAAGTTAATATCCAGAAATTTATCGTGGTTATTGCCTAAAAACGCACAGGTCTTGCCCATCTTCAAATTCCTACAAATTATTTTGAAATCATCTGAACACAAATGAACAATTACGTTCATTTGATTTTAGCACCGAGGAAGTCCTCTTATGGGAATTTTAGAGACTTGCTTGTCAAAGAATTGCCAAGTTATCACGATTAAAGAAAACTATCATCTCGGCAATGATATTCAGTCCAAAGTTTTGGCATTTGCTTTCGGTTTGTCGGCGGAAATAGAGAGGCAACTCATATCGCAACGCACCAAAGAATCACTAAAACGCCTGAAAAATGACGGTAAGCATTTGGGAAGACCTTATGGCAAAGGATTCCGCAAACTGTGTCGTCATCACAAAAAGATTATGGAGTTGCTAAGCAAGAATGTTTCAAAATCGCAAATCGCTAAAATTATGGGCTGCACCTGGACTACCTTGCACCGCTATATTTCTGAGAATGTTTCTCCATTACCAAAAATCTAAAAAGCGGTGTTGGCGGAAAATAAAAGTAGGAAATAACAAAAAAACAGCACATTTCTGCGCCGTTCTATATAACATTTGCTAGGATTTCAATTTGTTTTTCAACATAAGTATTTATCTGGCTGGATATAAAATTGCACCGCGGTCAATTAAATAATTCGCAATATCCAACTCCATTTTTGCCAAAGCCGTGGTTAGCGGTGTTTGCGCCTGAACATTCAGCCAATTTATGTCCGCTCCCTCATTTATCAAATATGCCACGCCATTCAATTTTTGTTCTTTCGTCATATTATCATTTAATATCAACAAAATAAGCGCATTATTTCCAAACACATCTGTGCGATATACCGAGGCTCCGTTATTCACTAAAAACTCCGGAATTTCCATATCCGTACACATATAACACGCCATTAAAAATAGTGAAGCGTGGCGAGCATTTATGGAATCATCTATATTAAAATCGGGATTTTCTTCCAGCATCTTTTTGATTTCATCAATGTCGTTAATGTTGAAACACTCATCAACCTCATCATTATAAGGACGATAAACCGGAACTGTCTTTAAACGTTTTTCCAAAGCGTCTAATTTTTTACGGATAGCCGGAAGTTGTTCAACCGGCACATATTTAATATAAGTATTGTCAAAATTTACGTTCATATGCTACTCCTTTTCTTTCACTTATATTTATTTGCAAAACCAACACCGGCGGCAAAATATAAAAAAGACACCGAATAAAATCCGATGCCTTAAATATATGAAAGTTCTACGCCGAAAGCATATCAACGCATAAGTATTTATCCTCTTTATGCAGCCTTTTTGAATATTTCACTATCTATATATGATGGTGCTTCAATCCGCTTTTTATTGAAATGCTTGTCTTTTTCACAGTCGTTGGAATTAATGTAATCCAAGCATTTATCAATATCATATATGGCTTCAAATTTGTGAGAGGCTTTTGGATAAATGTCTTTGAACAGTCTTTGAATAAATCCTAAAAATATTGATAATTCAGCAACATCTAAACAACTGATGATAAGATGTATATGGTTTGACTTACCCTTTTGTTTTTCAATAATTCCGGTCCAGTTGAACTGCAAATGTTTTAACTTTAGCCATTTGCTGCCATATTTCCATCTGTAATATCTTGCTAATATGTGTTTGAAATCATCTTCTAACTTAATTTCATCTACGCCGCAATTGGGCTGAAGAGTAATGAACCATAATCCGTTATTGGTTGTCAATGTTTTTGGTTTATCAACATTCATCTCAATATAGGTTGATTTTAATTTTCTCATCATTGATGGTGATTCTTGGGTAATTCTGTTCTGAAAAATATTGTGTATCATTGTTTTACAATCCTCTAGTGCAAATAATAAAATAAAAAAATTCAGCCAAAGTTTTTAATTCACCCTTATTTTTTAAGGGTGCCGTATTCTCTCTATTTTTGAGGTCTTTGATAATACAAAGTAGGCATCTGCCTTTCAGCGTATTATGCTTGAAGCCGGCTTTAGAATTTCAGCAACTTCAAACACCAGAAATTGCTTATCTATTCTCTATTTATGATTATAGCACACCACCTTGCCGCTTGGCAATTTTTCACGAGACATAATTCTACCAAACACTTAGCCTAAACTTATCAATAATTAAAATGATAAGTGCAACGAAAGTACAATGAATGTGCAACGAAAGAGCAATGATTTTTGCTATGACAATTCAGTTTATTTTAGTTGATTTTAGAAGGATTATATGCTATATAATAATTAACAGGAGTAATTCCTTGCGGATGGGGTTCTGAATGTTCCTCAAAAATAGTTCGTAAGGTATCCTGTTTTCTTATTTGTACAAAAGATAATCCTCAACTATAAAGTTTTTAATAATCTCATAATAACTCTCGTCATTATGTTCATATTTTTGAAATATTCCCCAAGACAAAAAATCTACAAGTTGCAGGCATTTATGCTTTGATGCAGATTGTATTTCAAGATTTAAGTTTATTCTATCCTTAGTCTTATCAATCAGATAATCGGTAAAAACCTTGTTCATATACTTGTTTGTATCTCTTTGTGAAGCAATAAAATATATAGGCTCTTTCGTATTGCAAAGTTTTTTTGTGATAATTCTATCCAGCAAGACATTAGTAACATAATTGTAAAGAACATTCTTTTCATTTTGCAAATCTGTATAAACCTTTGCCTTATTCAGACGAATAACCATAATGGAAAAATCTTGCTTTTCTTTAAGCAGATTGTACATTTTCATTTTTGTTTTCGGGTGTTCGTGGCAAGCGTGAAGCGTCCCGCAATGGTTCTTTTGCTTATCTTCCGGCATTGATAAAAACGTCTTTTTTACCACTTTTTCAAACGGATTGGGATTCTCGCAAATAAAGAACGTTATGAGAAAATTTTTAGAACAGCAAGACTTGCTTTTATCAAAACCTAAATCGCCGCTTTCATCCATAAAAATGTATGCCATATTATTACCCTTAATCTGCTTTTTGCTTATTATTCTTCGTACCGATGGCTTTTATTGCGTTCACCGTTTCATTTATGGTGCTTCTCAAGTGTTCAACTCCAAGATTTACATAAACTTGCGTGGACTTAATTGATTTATGAGTAAGCGCACGCTGAACAACAAACGGATTCGCACCCTCTGCAATCATATAAGTTGCCAATGTATGCCGCAAATCGTGAAGACGCAAATCAGAAATTTGCGCCTTATTTTTTAACGTTTTCCACACTCTCTTAACATCAACAATATGACCGCTTGCCGATGTTTCTGACGGAAAAACGTAGGTATCATCGTGAACGCCGGATTTTATCTTTATCAGCAAATCAACCACTGCATCGGCTAACGGTATTGTTTGATTTTTACCGGTTTTTGTTCTGGGAATTTTCCAAATCTTTGCGTCCAAATCAATCTCATCCCATTTCATTCTGATAACATTGCCTTTTCTCGCTGCCGTGTAGAGCATTGTAATAATAGCGTTTTTGCTTACAGATTCTTCCAATTCACTCATTGCAGAAAAAAATCTTTCAAGTTCTTCGTGTTCCATATATCTAACACGCGGCTCTTCTTTGTTAAGTTTTATTCCCTTGCAAGGGTTTACTCCCTTATAGGTTCCATCTTTAATAAAATAGTTGAACATTGTCCGAATAAGCACAACGCACCTATTAGCATAATAAGGTCTGTCGGAAAATTTTCGATGAAACCGCTTTATGCTTTCGCTGGTAATTTGAGAAACCCGCTTGCTTCCGAACGGGGCTTTCAAGTCTTTATCCCACATTCTTTCATACCCCTCATAGGTATTAGCCGAAAGAACTCTCTTTTTATCAGCAATAAATCTTTGGAACATTTGATTCATTGTACTTTCTTCTCGTATTTCTTTTCTTGCCTTTTGCGGATTATTTCCACTCAAAATACTTGCTCTGATTTTTACCGCTTCAATTCTAGCCTGTTTTACGGACATATCTCCGCTTCCGATTTTATAGCGAACCGGCTGCCCGTCTATTCTGCGGTACAAATAGAATGTTTTAGTTCCTTTTTCTGTAACCTGTAAAATCAAATCCGGCTCCACAGTATCGTGATAATACGCTCTTTTTTTAGTCGTTTTAATATCTCTTATGCTCTTATCTGTAAATCTAACATACTGTTTTACCATATTTTTTATTACCTTTAATGTGTTTTAAAAGTGCTTTTTCGGTGCTACACCGGTGCTACAAAATGACCATTTTGACATCGTGGATACACCTTACATTGAAAATTACGCAAAGTCAAGATTTATCAATAACTATTTGAAAAATAAAGATAAAATTAAATTTCACCTTATAAAAAATAACGTAAAATCAGTACGTCTGTTTGACTTTTAATCAAAGGGTCGCGGGTTCGAATCCCACCGAGCTCACCAACAATAAAGCCGCCTTTATGGTGGCTTTTTTTGTTGGTGAAGTATCTGGGGATGAGAAACCGCGGGAAGCGGGTTTGACTACAAGCGAAAGGCGCACGGAAGTGTGCCGGTAGGCTCAGCCTATGAGCGCTGTGAACGAAACGAAGTGAAGTAATCCCACCGAGCTCACCAACAATAAAGCCGCCTTTATGGTGGCTTTTTTTGTTGGTGAAGTATCTGGGGATGAGAAACCGCGGGAAGCGGGTTTGACTACAAGCGAAAGGCGCACGGAAGTGTGCCGGTAGGCTCAGCCTATGAGCGCTGTGAACGAAACGAAGTGAAGTAATCCCACCGAGCTCACAATTTTCAAACGAAAATTTTCTTTACTTTCGCGCCAGTATCTTTATAATAAGTCACAAATTTTATTATTAACTTAACACTTTTTATTATGAGTACTATTTTTATGCAAAAGAGCTATGAGATTAAAAAGATTAAATCCGTAGCTAACGGCTGGAAACTTTATCCGCAGAATAAGAATGAGAAAGAAATTTTTATCAGCAAGCAATATTACCATGGCAAGATGCCTTTTACGCTTCCATGGCAGACCCACAAACTGGATATTGTCTATGTTGATTTTATACCGATTTTCATCATTTCGGCAACTCTGAACGGCAACAAACTTTTTGAAATTTCCAAGGAAGATTATCCGGACAACGTCAAAACGAAATTTGCTCTGGAAGAAAAAATCTTGCGGCAACAGCAAGAAGAAGAGGAAAAACTCCATAGTGAGATTCTTTCGGCACTAAAAGCATACTTGCCGTCCGTTCCGATTACCAAGTCAGCCATAGATTTGGAAGATAAAATATCTAAATTAAATGTTGACTTGCGTTTTTATCTCAAGCTGCACCTTTTTATGGGAGATGAAACACCGGAATACCGCCAGCGTCTTGAGCTTATGGTGGTGCTATGTTCCATTGCCAACCGCCTACACAAGCGCCGTATCAGTAAAAATGACTATAGCAATGCTTCGTACATAAGCGGTTTATTCAACCTTTATAAGGAAACTCGGCCTCATTATTCTACAGATAACATTTTTCTGGTTAAGAGTGACACAACCCCGTACATAAAAACTTATTTTGAAACGGAGACTTTGCTACAGGAAATGCTGCCGCCGATAGAAAATGAACAGCTGCGTAAATATCTTAATTATGTTGCACGCGACATTCTTCGCATTTTTGCCTGCGACTATACCAAGATTTACGAAAGCAAAATTGTAGGTCAATGGAGTATTTTTGATCCGAGCATTTCTGATGAAGCAGCTTTTAGATATACTGAAATGCAAATGCCGAAGTACACATCTTTTGTTCTGCCCAAAGTCTTCAGCGATAAGGAAATTGATTATTTCAAGTACACCTATGGTTTGTAGTAAACTTAAAAACAGTCTTAGTTCCAAAACTAGGACTGTTTTTTATATTCTTATTCAAAACCAATCTGCAATATACAATTTTCCTTGCATAAATCTGCACAGTAATCGTGAATTTGCTGTATATTCTGATTTTGCAGACATATTGTCTTTCCGTCGCAATGAGCATTGCCATATAAATAAATACCGCCGTTTATAGCAACTCTATAAATAATCTGCGGAAAATTTTGGATAAAAGACACAATATTATAACAAAATTTAGCATTTAAATCCGGATTATCCGACAGAATGTAATAAAATTTCCAACAAGGCGAAGCGCTGCAAGTTTGAACAATAAATTTATTATTCCAAGGGTCAGACAAATAGGTTTCATGGTCTTCAAATGAAACAGGAGTTACATTTAACGATTTGATAATAGGCAGTAAATCTGTATCGGGCTGATACGACATAAATTGCTGCGAATACGGAATAATTTCATTTATCAAAAAAGACAAATCCCGGAAAGTTGTATATAATTTATACTTTTCCATAGCTTTGGAATACCCAGCAATACCGCCAACTGATAATACGCCGATAATCGCCAGCACGCCGAGCATTTCTATCATGGAACGGCCAAGCGGGTTTGCGCCTCTAGCACCCGTCATACTAGGCCCTGTGCCTAGTATCTTGTCGCACCAAGGGCGGTGCAAACCCTCGCCCCGTGAGGGAGAGGGGGACGCCTTGGCGTCGGGTGAGGGGTACTTAAAGAACTTGCAAAAGGCACTAAACCCACGCCCCCAGCTCAAACCCGAAATGTCATACTTGTCGCCACACCCCGCAGGCTGTGGCAGACGAGTATCCATGACTTTG
>CAVKTH010000004.1:0-53879 GCA_963659495.1 Bacteroidaceae bacterium
AAGTACCCCTCACCCGACGCCAAGGCGTCACCCTCTCCCTCACGGGGCGAGGGTTCTGGATTGCTTCGTCGTTACACTCCTCGCAATGACGTCTGCAGCGTGGGGCGGTCTATGATTGAAATGCTTGGCGTGTTAGCGATAATTGCAGTTCTGTCAGTCGGAGGAATTGCCGGATATTCTAAAGCTATGGAGCAGTTCAAAGTTAATAAAGCGGTCAGCGAATACAGTTATTTAATTTACGGATTGTTAGAACACTTAAAAGATTTACAAAATATTTCAAAAACCAATGAGGGAGATCTTCAGCATGGCTTAACCAATGTTGTAGAAGCAGAAAGTCTGGTTCCGGAAACATGGGAAAAGATATCTAACCACGATTATAATGACCCAAACGGGAACTTGATTAGAATTTTTTCAAGAAACCAAAAATTAGTTATTGATATGTATTTAGGCGGTTTTCAATCTGTTGACGGTGGTTCTGCTTCAACAGCCTTTTCTCCTAAATTCTGCTCATCACTTATGCAAAATGTTGTACAGCCTTTAGCTTCTGTCTTAACTTCAGTTTGGTTTACAAATGGAAATGATTATTATGGAGATGCCTATTGTAACGGAAATGCAAACTGTATCAGAGATATAAGTTTAAGCGAAATTAACCGCGTCTGCAACTATTGTACCAAAGAAGCAAATAAGCTTTGCGGAATTATTTTGGATTTTTAATCTATAAAACAGCCTTAATTTTGCCTAAAAACCAAGACTGTTTTATAGATATCATGCTAAAATTCTAAAATGAGACCGCAGAAACGTCCAGACTGTTTGGCACAGTAATTGCAGGCTTTCTGCATTTCGCTTATGGTTAAATCTCTGATACATTTTTTACCGTCTTCACAGTTTTTATCGCCGTAAAAATTATTACTGCTGTAGGTAAACCAAGCGCTGTACAAAACCGAAGATAATGGTTGAACCACATCCTGCATTAAAGCGCTGCAAAACTTAGGCGAAAAAGAAAGAGAAGCCTGCGAGCCGTCGTCTAAAGAACTATAACCGCCAAGATACATGTCTATAACCAAACGGCCATATCGTGAAAATATTTGAATTATATTGCCGTAAGGGTCAATCATTCTATCATCTGCCGTATTGCCGGAATTTTCCCAAGTTTCCGGCACTAAACCGGCTGCCTGCACAACATTTACCAGCCCATGATGAACATCGCCCTCCTGAACATTTGACATTTTTTGAATATTTTCCAGATGTTCCATAAGTCCTTGGATTAAATAACTGTATTCTGATACGGCTTTGTTTATTTTAAATTTTTCCATTGCCTTGGAATATCCGGCAATACCGCCGACGCTCAGCACCGCGATAATCGCCAGCACGCCTAGCATTTCTATCATGCTGCGGCCTTTTTCTAAATTCTTATTCATATTTCTAAACCTCCTAAAATTGCACATAAAACAAAACCCGCTGTAAATGCGGGCGGATGTTCAGAAACCGTACTATACTAAAACGGCTCGGCTTATTCAGCACATAGCCTTATTCAGCCGACATCCGTCCAATGACAGAAATCGGCATAACAAATTTAAGTCGTTTATGCGCAACGACTAGTATAGAAGGGGTTTCTGACGCCCCGGATAAACTATCATTTATCCGTCTTTTATTTTAATTAAGCAAATTAGTTTTGTAAAGAAAAAAATCCGCCTCATTAGCGGACGTATTGTATTAGTTGTCGGTTATTCATAAAAAAAGCCCTCCCTAAGGAAAGCATTTTTTAAGTGGTGCGCTAGGCCAGACTTGAACTGGCACGGGATAAATCCCAACAGATTTTAAGTCTGCAGCGTCTACCGATTCCGCCACAAGCGCATTACTGATTTGTTATATACATAAATTTTTTGACATTTGCAACATAAAACTTGTCTTTTTTTGCAAAATATGCTTAATTATAAGGCGGAAAGAGGAAAAAACTTCCTCTAATTTAACTTGAGAATACAGCAGAAACAGCGTTTCGGTATTCTTTGGGGAGAAAAAAATGAAATCCGTAGACACATCTCTTCATCATTATTTTTTTCCGAATATAAATGAAGACGGGTGGAAATTTGTCAGCGTTTTAGCGTTTATATCGTTAATTTTAGCAATTATATGGTTTCCGCTCGGCTGTCTTTCATTTTTGCTGACAATTTGGTGTTTTTACAGTTTCCGCGACCCAGTCAGAGTTACGCCGGTTTTATCCGGTGCGGTTATTGCTCCGGCTGACGGCTATGTTGTAGCCATAAGCCGCGAAAAAGGTCCGGCCGCTTTAGGGCTTGACCGTAAAAACTACACTAAAGTAAGCCTTTACATCAGCCCGTTTGATGCAAATATCAACCGCATGCCGATTAAAGGCGTTATCAGTAAAACATTTTATGACGCCGGTCAAAAATTCTCCGGCTCTACAGCTAAAAATGACATCAAAAATGAAAGAATGCTGATTGCTCTTAAACACAGCAGCGGCATAGAATTTGTGCTACAGCAGACAGCTCTGTTTTGCAGCAGGCGCATTGCTGACAATGTTAAAAAAGGCGATGAATTTGCAGCCGGACAGCGCTTTGGCTTTATTCGTTTCGGCGGATATGTTGACTTGTATCTGCCGGAAAAAATTGAGCCGCAAGTTTGCGTCGGACAGTATTTAATCGGCGGCGAAACCATTGCTGCCGATATAAAATCAGATGCTCCCCGTCTTGAAGGAGAAATAAGATAATGGCTAAAAACTATCAAAATAACCGCTCTACAGCCGTGCATAGCGGTATAAAAAAGAAAGCAATCGGCAAATTTAAAGAAGTTCCATTCCGCAAAATGGCTCCGAATATCGTGACCCTTATGGCCTTATGCTCCGGCGTTACTACCATCAAATTCGCAATTATGCAAAACTGGACATACGCAATCGTCTGCCTGTTTTTAGCCTGCGTGTTTGACGGTTTGGACGGACGCGTTGCCCGCAAGCTTAAAGCCTCGTCAAAATTCGGCGCCGAATTAGACTCACTTTCAGATTTTGTAAGCTTCGGCGTAGCTCCGGCAGTGCTGATGTATCAATGGTGCTTAAACGGCATTCCGCATTGGGGCTGGATTTTTACCCTGATGTTTTCAGCCGGCATGGCTATGCGTCTGGCTCGCTTTAACACTATGCTGGAAGATGCAACCGTTCCGGAATATTGGTCGCACTATTTTGTCGGCGTACCGGCTCCGATGGCCGCAGCAATCGCTGTTATGCCGCTGCTGATTTCATTTGCCTATCCAGAATATGATTTTATTTTGCGCAACAAGTATCTGTGCAGCGTTATAATCATTTTGGTAGCCTACTTAATGGTTAGCCGCATTCCGACCTTGTCGCTCAAAAAAACCCGCATTAACGCCGATTATTTCTTGCCGTTAATGGTTCTGTTCGCTTTGTTTGTAAGCTGCCTTTTAACTCAGCCTTGGCTGACATTGGGATTATTTACTTTGGCTTACTTATTGACAATACCGTTTACAGTCATCAAATTTTTGCATGACAAGCACGCTTATGAAAAAAATCTGGCGGCAGCTAAAGAAAATAAAGAATAAGCTTTAATGTATAAAAAAAGACCTCAAACGAGGTCTTTTTTTGTACCCTAAACAACTCCTCCGGTGTGCAGGCAATAGTCATGATTCTGCAGATTATAGTTTTTATAAACCTCGCATTCGCTGCAGACACAGCCTTTATCCTGATAAATGCAGTTGCTCTTTTCAAATGCGCAATAAAGTTTTTCATAATGCTGCATATTTTGCAAATTTTCCAGCGACTTCAAAAAATTCTCCGGCGAATTTTTAAGTTTGCAATGTTCCGTATATGACGGACAAGTCATACAGCGGCACAGCTTGATATTTTCGGTGGTTTTATCTACTTTTTGCATTTCTGCCTCCTTTTTTATTCAGCAGAAAATATATGCGCTAAATTAAGGCAAAAAACCTAGCTTACAGTTCTATAGACGTTTAAATACACCGTTCTCCACCGGCGGAAAATATGAAATAAGCTCAGGCGAATTTTTCACGCTGTCCACCCGCGCAAATAACGGACCTTTATATAAAGAAATTTCCAGCTGCTGCAGCTTATCTTCGGCACCACTGGCTAAAACCAACACATCGCTGCTCGGCAGGTTGCAGACATAGCCGGAAATACCGCCAATCTCTAAAACGCGGTGCAGGGTCCAAAAGCGAAAACCGACGCCCTGAACCCTGCCGCTGATTAAAAAGCATTTAAGCATTATTTTTTACCGTGTAAAAATTCTTCTATTTCTAAAAGTTCGTTTTTTACACATTGACGGCCTTGCTCTGCTTCTTCATCCACGCCCCAAGACTGACTTTGGTATAATTCCTCTAAATAAGCCAGTTCAAAAGCCTCGGCAGCAGTAATTTTCTTTTCGGCAAAAGCAAGAGCCAGCAACGGAGATTTCAGACGCACAGCAGCCAAATAATAGGCTGTTAAGGTTTTAAGGCTCATTTTTTCTAAAATTTCCGTAAAACCGGCGCGGTTATTTTCATTTTGCGGAGGAGGAGTTAAGCTGTCGGTTTCTTTTAAGGTAATTTTGAAACGGCTGTTAAGCCATTTCAAAACCGGAAGCCATTTTTCGGTTTGCAAAGCCTTAATATCATCATTAGCGCTCCAAAACAAAATCACATCCGTAAAAGAAAACTCCACCAGTTTTTCTATTACCTCTGCGCGATGTTCCTTTATCTCGCTTTCTGCTTGTTTAAAATCCAGCATTATTTTACCAAACCTTTCAAAAGACTGCCGGCTTGGCTGCCTAAATCTTTTACCGCATCTTTAGTATCGGTCAAAGATTTTTTAACGGCGTCTTTGGTGTCAGAATAGGTTTTAGAAGCGTCATTTTTTACTCCGCCCTCTGCTGCCTTAAAATGATTAGCATAGGCTGTGCCTTGCAATGCTGTGTAGCATGGAGAAGAATCCGCGCTCAAAATCATATCTCCGGCATTATACAGACCGCCGGTGGCAATAATGCCGACAACAGCCTTTGCGGTTTGCGTTTTGTTCAGTCCGACACTAGGATTAGACATGGTGCCGCTGATGCTTAACAAAGAACCTAAAACCGAGGAAACATTAGTATCGGTAATACGTCCGGAGAACGGCTGCAAATCCAAATCAATCTTTTCGTTGTACAAGTTAACATTGCCGTCGGCTACAACGTAAAAATCATTAGCATCAAACGCTATGCCTTTAGGAAATTCGGCCACGCCTTTTTTAATATCGCTGCGAACCACCGCGCAATTCAAGTTCATATCTTTATTAACAATATTCAATTTAAGATTATTCAAAATCTGAACAATGATATTGCCTTGCAAGCGTTCCAAACTCTTAATATTCATCACAGACGGGTCAATAATTGCCACAACCTGACCATCCATATTGGCTAAATATTGGTCGGTATTAGCGCCGGAAGTGTTAAGCTTGATGTTAAAATCGGTTTTGCCGCCGTTTTTAACATACAAAACTTCATTGCCGGAATTAGCAAAAGCTTTGTTCAGTTTTTGCAAAACAATACCGCTGCCGTTTAAATTAACATTCATATTTTTAGCGTTAGCATTAAGACTTGCGCTGCCTTTAATAACCCCGTTGCCGCCGCTGATATTCTTTATATCGGCTTTAAATACACCGTTTTTCAGAGTTAAATCTGTCAAAACATTAGTTAAAGCCATATCCGGTGTAATATTAACGGTTTTAAGGTCAAGATTAACATCAGCGTTTGCGGCTTTAAGCGCATCGTAAGGAATCGGAGTGTTTTTAATCAATTCATTAGCCTGCGCCTCTGAAATTAACCAGCTGTTTTCAGATGTTTTGCTTTCGCTGAATTCATATACATTCAAATTATCGCTGGCGGCGTTAAGCTTTAAATACGGTGTTTCGCCGGTTAAATCAGCTGAAACATTACCGTTGATTTTATTTGTTTTATAAGTGATTTCATAAGAACCGTCAGAAGTCAATCCTTTAGTAATTCCTTTAACTCCGCCCTCATAATTCAAAGTATAGCCTAAAGCATTTACCTGCAGTTTGGCGTCAACGTCATTATATTCAGAATCCTGAATTGACTTAAAGGAAGAGGCTGTACCCTCGCCGGTAATCTGAATACCGGAAACCACAGTATCAAAGCTTAGGTTAATCGGCGAATCAAAACTATCCATACCAACGGCCAAATCTTTAATTTCCACGCTGTCTTTATCGCTGTAAAAAATATTTGTATCCGAAGTTTTAACCGTATCAACCACAATTTCTTTTTTCAAAAGCGGCAGCAAAGAAAACTGCACCTGAGCCTGACCGATTTGCGCTACCGGCTGATTATTTTCGGCTTGTGCCACCGAAACATCATTTAACTCTATGCTTGGTTTAAGCGAAACGCCGATTTTCAAATCGCCGTTGATTTTCACAATCATATTTGCATATTTCAAAGCCAAAGCTTCAATTTGCGGTTTATAGTTGTTAAAATTGGCCAATTTCAAAAAGGTAATCAAGCCAATCAACGGAACAAAAATGATTATTGCTAAAACTATTAAAAATTTTTTCATTTTTTATACTCCAATCCAAAAAATTCACAAGCTTCTTTATAATACTTAGGCAATTCGGCGCAAATCACCGTCTTTTTACCATATATAGCCGATAAATCTATTTTATACGCATGTAAATATAGTTTATCCGCAACTTCTTTTAAACGGACGCGTTCCGTTCCATAATATTTATTATCTCCTAAAATCGGACAGCCCAGAGCTTCCAGATGCGCGCGAATCTGATGAGTGCGCCCGGTTAAAGGCGAAGCTGCCAATAAAGCATACTTTTTAGCAGCGTTATCCAAAACTTCATAAGCTGTAATCGCTTTTTTACCGCCTTTAACAACTTCCATTTTTTCGCCGATTTTTTCTAAAGGCTGGTTAATCTCTCCGCTTAGCTGCTGCGGACAGCCGCGCACCAGCGCTAAATATGTTTTCTGCAGACTATGCTCGCGAAAAGCTTTAGTTAAAATATCGGCTGACTTACGGTTACGCGCTAAAAGTAAAATTCCGCTGGTTTCTTTGTCAATACGGTGTACTAATTTAGGTTTTTCGTTGTTTTCAAACTTTAAAGCCTCTAAAAATCCGTCCACATGGCGGGTGGTGTTGGTTCCGCCCTGCACAGCCAATCCAGACGGCTTATTCAGCGCTATAATATCTTTATCCTTATAAATAACTAAAGACATTATATAATCGGCGTCATTTTTGCTGATATTTTCAGCCTTTTTAACGGCTTTTTCATTATCCAAAGGAGGTAAACGCAATTCTTGTCCGGCAGTTAATCGGGTAGAAGTTTCCGCTCTTTTGCCGTCAACTTTTATCTGCTTGGTACGCAGCAATTTTTGCAAACGGCCTAAGCTCAAAGACGGATATTCACGCAAAAACCAACGGTTCAGCCTTATACCGTCATCTTCTGATTTTATTTTAACTATTGTTACGCCTGACATTTTATCTACCGCCTTTTTTCTTTGTGTTAACTTTGCCTATTGTTTTAGGAATATAATACTTTTGTTTTATATTTTTAGGTTCTTCTAAATCAGAAAATTTCATTTTGCACCTGATTTTTTCAGCAGCCTCATTTAAATCTTCTGTATTTACGTCAAACAAATCTTTAATTTTATGCTGTTTCGGCAACGGAGAATTTACAACTTCATACTGCTCTAAATTTTTCTTTTCATTATCTGCTAATTTTTCATAATCTTCTTTAGAAATATGAATTTCCAATCCTACATGATTTTCTTCAAGATTAGGAATAATATCGCATTCCTGCAGCTTGCGAAAAACATTATAGCTTACACATATTTTATAGATATACTCAGCCATTTTTTTCTTTCATTTTAGCTTGTTTTTCTTTGCGCAGCTTATCAAAATATTCTATGCGCTTTTTAATTTCACGCTCAAAACCGCGGTCTACCGGATTATAATATTTAGCACGGCTCATGCCGTCCGGAAAATAATTCTGCCCAGAAAAGCCGTCTTCTAAATCTTGGTCATATATATAGCCGTCGCTGTAGCCCAAGTTTTTCATCAGCTTAGTCGGAGCGTTCAAAATATGCTTAGGCGGCATTAAAGAGCCTGTTTGCCGCGCGGCCGTTATCGCTTTTTGCATTCCCTTATAAACAGCCGCCGACTTCGGAGCAGTTGCCAAGTAAGCTGTAAGCTGCATAACTGCAAGCTCTCCCTCCGGCGAGCCTAACCGCTCATAGGTCTGGCTGCAGGCTATAGCCTGATTAACAGCATTCGGGTCGGCCAAAGATACATCTTCAATAGAAAACTGCAGCAAGCGGCGCAGAATATAGCGCGGATCTTCTCCGGCCACCAGCATGCGCGCCACCCAATACATAGCGGCGTCAACATCCGAACCGCGCAAAGATTTATGCACAGCCGAAATCAAATTATAATGTCCGTCTCGCCCTTTATCATAAACCGGCGCCCGCGAGCGGATAATATTTAGAATTTGCTCTTTATTAAAAATTTCTCCGTTCTGGGCATACGACCATATATTTTCTGCAATATTCAAAATATAGCGACCGTCTCCGTCGGCAATTTCTTTAATAAAATCTCTGGTCTCTTCATCTAGCGGCAGCTTGCGTCCCTCTTCTTTTTCTGCTCTCTCCAGCAAAATTTCAAAATCATCCGGAGTTAAGCGGTTAAGCACAAACACTTGGCAGCGGGAAAGCAAAGCTGAATTAAGTTCAAACGAGGGATTTTCGGTAGTGGCGCCGACCAAAATAACCGTACCGTCCTCAACATACGGCAAAAATCCATCTTGCTGCGATTTATTAAAACGATGAATTTCATCTACAAACAGCAAGGTGCCTTTACCCTGATTGGCACGGCGTTCCTGAGCATACTGAAAAACCCGTTTTAAATCGGCAACACCGGAAAAAACCGCAGATATCTGCTCAAAATAAAGGTTTGTATATTCGGCAATTAAACGGGCAATGGTAGTTTTTCCGCAGCCCGGCGGACCCCATAAAATAAAAGAGCTTATTTTGCCGGATTTAAGCATGCGCCCCAAAGGAGCATTAGCCCCGACAATCTGGTCTTGTCCGACAACTTCTTCTAATTTAGTCGGACGCAGCCTGTCTGCCAGCGGGCGTTTAACTTTGTTTGAAAAAAGCGTGTCTTCCATTATCTTTCCCTAGAAGAGTGAGCTTGCATAAGCATGGCTTTATTTTCTTTGATTTTTTCTTTTATCTGCTCGCGCATTTTTTCTTTATTTTCGCGTTCCTGCATTTCCTGACGGCGTTCCAAAACTTCGCGCTTATGCTGTTCTATGGTTTTACGCAGCTCGTCTATATTGCTTTCTTTCTTTTCAGATTGGTGGCTTTCTTTTTCTTTACCGAATTTTTCCATAATTTTTTCATCAGAATCTTTTCGTTTAAAAGACTTAAATATTTCTTTGCCTTTTTTGCCGATAGCATTGATATCAATTTCCATACGCGTAGTATCTAAATCAAAGCTTTTATTTCCGCCGGTAAAAAAGTCTTCAAAATCAATACCTTTCATTTTTTGCGGCTTTTTCTTATTTTTCGGCGCTAAAATCTTTTTCAATTCCAAAGCTGTCGGCACATGAC
This sequence comes from Bacteroidaceae bacterium, assembly GCA_963659495.1. Classification (GTDB taxonomy): domain Bacteria; phylum Pseudomonadota; class Alphaproteobacteria; order RF32; family CAG-239; genus RUG410. The sequence goes on from CAVKTH010000004.1 coordinate 9,624, forward strand.
CGATAGCCTGTTCTATCTGCGCCGGAGAAATCACGCATTCGCTTAAATCTAATTCATAGATATTCACACCGGTAAAGTCGCAGCCCGTAAAGTCTACTCCGCGCAGATTAACCTGCGTCAGGTCAATGCGTTTCAAATCCAGCAATGTCAGGTTTAAGCGGGTTAAATTCAGCTTATGCGGATAATATTTAGCTAAATACTCAACCAGCTCCTGCAGCTCTTCAATAGAAAGATTATCTAAATCCGCATCTAATAAAATAGCATCCTGCAGATTGGCATTCTGAAATTTTACGCCGTGCATATGCGCGCCGGTAAAGTTTGTACCGATAAGCTGCGCCCCCACAAAAATTGCACCGTCCAGATTAGCCCCGCTGAAGTCGGCGCCGCTTAAATCGGCTCCGGTAAAATTAGCGTTTTGCATATTGGCATTCTGAAAGCTGCTTTCCTGCATATTGCTGCCGCTGAAATCGGCATTTTCAAAATTTTCGCCGTTAAAACTGCCGCCTTGCAGCATTTTTCCGGAAAAAACAATATCGTTAACAATATGCCCGCCGGCTGAGTTTTCAGAAAACTTATCAAATTGCTTAGCTATAGCCTGCCAAGACTCGCTGCGATTTAAAACCTCGTCAACTTCATCATTGCGATGTTTTTGATAATATTTTTCAGCTTCTTTAATATCAGAAGATTTATTTTTATTTTCCTCAGCCATTGTTAAAATCTTTCAATAAAAAACATTATCATTATAACGCCTTTTTTCAAGTTTTACAATCGCTATTTATCCTTTTTCAGGCAAAACCATACAATTATTAAACTCGGCAGGCTTAAAAATCCGCAGATAATGAAAAACACATTCCATGAAACATATTGCGCCAGCAGCCCGCTGGTAGAAGAAAAAATATCACGCGACAAACTCATGACAGACGACAAAAGCGCATATTGCGTGGCTGTATACAGCTTATTGCATAGTGATGAAATATAGGCAACCAGAGCCGTAGTCGCCAATCCTGATGAAAAGTTTTCTAAAGTAATTATGGTTATAAACAGCGGCATATTATGCCCGTAATGCGCTTGAACTGCAAATAAAAATGTGGTTAAGCATTGGGTTAAGCCAAACAGCAGCAAGCTGTTTTTAAGCCCTAATTTCATGACAATCAAACCGCCGGCCAAACCGCCCAGAATAGCCGCAACCATACCGTAAATTTTGATAACCGAAGCAATTTCCGCTTTAGTAAATCCTAAATCTACATAAAAAGGAAAACTCATCGGACCAAAATAAGCATTGCTCAGACGGTAAGTGAAGATAAACAATAAAATCCAATACCAATGCTGCTTTTTAGCAAAATCCTTAAACGGATTAACTAAAGAATTTTTAATAAAAGCAATGCTGTCTTTCAGCTTCAGCTTATACTTTTTATATTGATATTTCTGCGGCTCCTTTGCCAAGAGAATCGCCGTAAAACCTACAAGCAATCCGCAGGCCATAATCAAATACACTTCCGGCCAGCTTAAATATGAAGCCATATAAATAGCTCCGGCGCCGGAAAAAATCAGCCCCAAACGATAGCCTAGCACATAAATAGCCACGCCAGAAGCCTGCTTTTCCGGCTCATCTTCAAAACTTTCCACCCGGTAAGCGTCTAAAACTATGTCTTGCGAAGCTGATAAAAAGCTAGCTATAAAGGCAAACAAAGCCATATGCAGCGTATGTATTTCCGGATTAGTGAAAGCCATCGCAGCAAAAGCGCAAAACAATAAAAGCTGAATAAAAACCGCCCAAGAACGGCGCCGCCCCAGTTTATATAAAACCGGCAGCTTTACATTATCTATCAGCGGCGACCAAGCCCATTTCAAAGAGTAGGGAATTTTAACCAGCGAAAAAGCCCCGATTAAAGTATAGGATATATCCAAGTCCTTAAGCCAAAAGCTCAGCGTTCCGAAAACCAATAAAAAAGGGAAACCGCTGGTAAATCCCAACGCCAGCAATATCAGCATTCTTTTATTTATATAGGTATTATAAATATACTGCAGCTGTTTAAGCATCTTTTTTAACTTCACTTTCAGGTTCTTGCAGCCATAAAGCATTTTTAATGCTTTTAGCTAAAAAATCTAAATGCGCCTGCTGCTCTTCGGCCGACAAAGGAAAACTGCGTTTTACTACATTTTCTGCCGCAAAGCTGATATTTTCGGCATGTTTGCTCGCCGTTTCTTCAGAGGCTTTAACAAAGTTAATGCTTGGCTCATCGCCGCCCAAAAGCTGCAGATAAACCTCGGCCAGCAGCTGAGCATCCAGCAAAGCGCCGTGGTATGTACGGGCAGAGTTATCAATATTAAAGCGGCGGCACAAAGCGTCCAAATTGTTGCGCGCACCCGGAAACTCATTTCTGGCAATAGCCAGCGTATCTACAACTCTATCCCATTCATACGTCTGAAAGCCGCATTTTTTCAGCTCAAAATTTATAAACTTCAAGTCAAATGCCGCATTATGAGCCACTAAAATTCCGTCATCGCCGATAAAATCCACCCAAGACTGCGCAACATCCTTAAAAACCGGCTTATCTTTTAAAAATTCATTATCCAAGCCGTGAACTTTTACAACTTCTTCCGGCACATCACGTTCCGGATTGATATATTCATGATAAATTTTACCGGTCGGCAGATGGTTAATAAGCTCAACAGCGCCGATTTCAACCAATCTGTCGCCTGTATCGGGGTCTAAACCTGTTGTTTCCGTATCAAAACATATTTCACGCATCTGTTAACTCTTCTATAATTTTAACCAATTCGGCTTTTAATAAATTTTCTGGCTTATCCGTATTTACAACCACATCCGTAAACATTTTTTTCTGTTCATTATCCATCTGCAGCGAAACAATTTTTTCAAAATCCTCAGCAGCTATATGGTCGCGGGCCATAACCCGCTGTTTTTGGATATTTTTATCAACATCAGCCAAAATCACGGCCTGACAATAAATATCCCATTTCATTTCAAACAGCAGAGCCGCATCAAAAAAGAAAACTCGTTCGGTTTCGGCGTTTTTATGGATAACATTTAATAATTTTTGTTTCAAAAACGGATGAATTAACTTTTCCAGCCGTTTTAATTCTGAATTATCATTAAACACCAAATTTCTTAATTTTCGTTTATTAAAACTGCCGTCAGCCTCAAAAACTTCAGGAAAATTTTGTTTAATAACCTTTAAAAACGCCGGACGGTAGTATAAATATTTACACCACTTGTCGGCGTCGTAAACCACATATCCGAGACTCCGTATTATATTTGCCAAAAAAGTTTTGCCGCAGCCTATGGAGCCTGTAATCGCTATAATTTTCATCTTTTGCCTTATATCAAAAAGTTGTAAATCTTATCCACAATAAAGCCTTTAAATGTGCATAAGTTCAGCCTCTGTAAAGTTTTTAACAAAGTATAAACTTTTTGTAAAAATGTTATACAAACTTATTAACACCTAACCGAATTTATTAAGATATGTTAAGAATACTTGTTAACTATTTTTTAACTTCTTGAATCATTAACTTTTTATTAACCTTATTAAATAATTTGTTAATGTTAGTAAGTCTGTGGATAGAATCTTATCCACATTTTGCGCAGGGATAAATAATAATAACTATTTATTTTTTAAATTTTAAAAGGGGAAATTTTTTGTGCATAAAAAGCATTGACTTTTGCTTGCAGATTTAATATAAGCATAGCAACAAACATTTCAATGTTTTAAGTTCTATTTTTAACAATCACAAAAGTTTTAAGGTTAGTATGCATTTAAAGGAATTAAAGGAGAAATCTCCGACAGAGCTGTTGACTCAGGCCGAGGATTTGGGAGTTGAAGACGCATCTTCTATGCGTGTTCAGGATTTGATTTTTGCCATCATGAAAAAATTGGCCGAAGTAGATACGGTTATTTGCGGCGACGGCGTTATAGAAGTTCTGCAGGACGGGTTCGGCTTTTTGCGTTCATCTAAATCTAATTATCTGGCCAGCCCTGATGATATATATGTATCTCCGGCTCAGGTTAAAAAGTTCGGTCTGCGCACCGGCGATACGGTAGAGGGAGAAATCCGCGCGCCTAAAGATAATGAACGCTATTTTGCTTTAACAAAAGTTAATGCTATTAACTTTGACGATCCGGAAAAATCTAAGCTGCGTGTAAATTTTGATAACTTGACGCCGCTGTATCCGACAGAAAAGCTGAATTTTGACATTATTTGCGGCGATAAAGATTATACTACCCGCGTGATTGACTTAATTGCTCCGCAGGGCAAAGGCCAGCGCGGCTTAATTGTGGCTCCTCCGCGCACCGGTAAAACCGTTATGCTGCAAAATATTGCCCATGCTATTTCTACCAATCATCCTGAAGTATATTTAATGGTGCTGCTGATTGATGAGCGTCCGGAAGAGGTTACGGATATGACGCGTTCGGTTAAAGGCGAAGTTATATCTTCTACTTTTGACGAGCCGGCTACCCGTCACGTTCAGGTGGCGGAAATGTGCATTGAAAAAGCCAAGCGCTTGGTAGAAAATAAAAAAGACGTGGTTATTCTTTTGGATTCCATAACCCGCCTAGGACGTGCCTACAATGCGGTTGTTCCGTCATCAGGCAAGGTGCTTACCGGCGGTGTTGATGCCAACGCTCTGCAGCGTCCTAAACGCCTTTTAGGTGCAGCCCGCAATGTGGAAGAGGGCGGTTCTTTAACCATTATCGCCACAGCTTTGATTGATACCGGCTCGCGTATGGATGAAGTGATTTTTGAAGAGTTCAAAGGTACAGGCAACTCTGAAATCATTTTGGATAGAAAGCTTACCGATAAACGTTTATTCCCGACTATAGATATTACCCGTTCCGGCACCCGTAAGGAAGAAATGCTGGTAGACCGTGCAACCTTAACAAAAATGTGGGTTCTGCGCCGTGTCTTAATGCAGATGGGCATGACCGACGGTATGGAATTTCTGTTAGATAAGCTGCGTCAGACCAAGAATAATGCGGACTTTTTCCAAAACATGAATTCATAGGGTTATGAAACTCGTCTAATGGTCTACTACTTTTAACTTTTTGTGCTTGTGTACTAATTTGTACACGGCGCAAAAAAGTTAATGCGTATTAGCCTTATTATCCGAGTTTCTGAGAGTTTATATTAAAACTGCGAAAGAGAGAAAATTCATGTACTTCTGTGTACGCTAAAATTTTCTCTCTTCTTGTTTTAACGCTATCTACACTACTATACAAACTATGAAAAAAAATTACTTCGTATTAAGCTCATTATATAAGCCTCTTGTCGTTTGTGCTGGTATTTTTATGCTGTTTTTTTAGGAAGCAGTCGGCAGATTCCATTTTTTATATAATCAAATATAACCGCGCAGGCGATTGGTATAACTATTCCGACAAGACAATATAATATCCACCAGCCGTGCGAAACATCATACACCGGAAAAGAACTCAGCCTGTATTCCGGCAGCTTATATATCAAAACTTGAATATAGGTAACAATTTTGAAAGCGGAAAGGTGTAAAATTAAAATGCTTAAAGTATATTTACCCATAAACATGAATATATTGGCCAGAGTTTTGATATAGGTTAATAAGCAAGCCAAAAAATATGTGAAGAAAAAGCCGATAATGCTTTCTAAAATAAACAGAGTAGGGGAATTTATGCTGTTAAGGCCTAAGTCTATTGCGAAGTCCAGCTCTTTTTTCAAAAATAAAATAATAAATACGGAAACACAGCTTAATATGCTGTATAAAATGAAATTTTTGGCATTTTTGCTGCCGATGCTTAAGCTATATTTAGATTTTATATAATCTGTGAATACAAACAGCGGAAAAACCGTGCAGGCTATATATATGCACATAAAGCTGCGGTTGCCGGCGTGTTTGAAGCCTATTGACGAAAACAGCAAAGCTAACAGAATTAAGGCGGTGTTAAAATTTTTGGGGCAGGCTTTTATTAGTATAAGCTTGACGCCGGCGTATAACACTAAAGCTGAAAATAAAGCTGATAAAAACCACGTCGGACCTAAAACATGTTCTTGCGGTTCAAATAGCAAAGTATTTTTTATTACAGCCAAAATATCGCTGTATCTTTGGTTTAGCCCGAAAAAATTACCTAAGTATCCGGTTAAAAACTGAGGGTTGTCGGTTATTAAGTTTATATCCATAAAATAATTATGCAGCAAATTAAAGACTATAGATATACAAACGAATGGTATGTATAAGCGGAAAAACTTGTTTTTAATAAGTTTATACCAGCCGCTCGGCGAGGCTGAATATTTAGATGATAGGCAATATCCTGACAGCATAAAAAACAAAGCCATATGAAAAGTATATATAAACAAGCCGATAGGTATGCCGCAATGCCCGACAACTACAAAAAATATACCAATGCCTTTCATTATATCTATGATCGGGTTTCTTTTAGCGGAAGATTTTGTTTCTGCGTCTGTAATACTTTGTTCTTTAATCAATTTTATATCCTAAAAGTGTGTAAAAAAAACGACCGTTTAAAAGGGACAGTTTTCAGGCTGTTTTCGGCAATGTAGCAAAGGTCGTTAACTATTGCAATAACTTTTTATTTTTACGATGTTTTTTGTGGATTTTATGCTGCTTTATTTCAATATGTCTGAGTGTGTAAAAATAATGGTCGTTTTTTTTACACATCTATATCCTGGCCTTAATTTGTTGAACATATTTAAGTTATTGCTTGCAAAATAAAAAAAAGTGCTTTATGTATTTTTTATGCGCCGGTTTAGCTCAGTTGGTAGAGCAACGCATTCGTAATGCGTGGGTCGGTGAAATTGTTTAGTAAATTATTGTGTGATGATTTGAAGTCATCATTTGCTTAAACGCCGTAGTAGCACAGTTAGTAGTTGCAATTGATTCGTAATCAATAGGTCGTGGGAGCAAAGCCCATCTACGGCTCCAACGTTTGAAAATGGGGCGAAAGCATCGCCCCTTTCATTTTTGCATAAATCATTGAAATATAATGATTTTTACAATGTTATGAAACATAGAAACCATAACATTTGGCACAAATTTGGCACAATTTTTGAATCATATAATCATAAAATCATATTGACAGATTATCAATTCTTCAATAATATGATTATATGATTTAACACAATATCGATTCGAAAAATGCGACAGATAGTTTATGAAAATGACTTTATCAAAGGTTTTTTGTGTCAAAGGGACAATGATTTTTACTATATCCATATCGCCGAGCATTGCAGACGCTTAAGAAAATCCTTGAACACAAAGGACTATTTGCAAGCGTTGCGAAAATGCTTTGTTATCATTGATGATTACAACAAAGGGATAATAAACACCCCAACCTTTGAAAGGGTTTGTCAAGAGTTCTTAAAAACCATTGAAAAAGACAAGAAGAGACAAGACTATGAAAAAAGGTTGAAGCAAGTCTTTTACCAACCCTTTGGCAAGGTTAAAATCAATGATTTAACAGAAAAGTCAATAAATGATTTTATGATTAAACGATTAAATGAAGTAAAGCCACAGACCATAAACAGAGACATCTCCACACTTTTGCAAGTCCTTAAGTTCGCTAAAAGAAAGTCCTACATAGATTTGCCGCCCGCAATAGAGCGTTTGAAAGAGGACAAGAAGAAGCGGGACGCTTTCACGGACTTAGAACTGTCTGAAATAATGGCTACAGCCCAGCAGAGAATTGAAGAAGCCACAAACCGTAAAATTAAGTATGACCGGACAATATTGTGCTTGTTTCTCAAATTCCTTGTTGAAACGGGGATTAGAACAGGCGAAGCCTCAAGCATTAAGTTTAGCGGCATTTCAGCAGACACCGCCAAAATAACATCATCAAAGACGAAAGTTAGGGACATCTTTTTATCAAACAATGCACAACATATCATCAAAGAATTGAAAGAAACATATAATCAATACAACATTACATTTAAGAATGATGATTTCATATTCTTAAATTATCAAGGAAAGCCGACAAAATCATTCAAAAAATCGTTTAATGAATTGTTGAAAAAGACGACAATGGCAAACACGATAGGCAAAAATGAATTGACCCTATATTCATTCCGGCATACCTTTATAACCAATGCAATCAAAAGGAACATACCTCTGACCACTATTGCCATTCAATGCGGCACATCTATTGAAATGATAGAAAAGAACTACAATCACTTAGCAATACACTTAGTCAAAGATGACTTAAAATAGGCGACTCCAACAATCATTTAAGCCATTTTTGCAAAAAACCATTTTCGCCAGTATTGATGATAAATACTTTTTGAAAAATGGTAGAAGTCAAATTGATGAATCCTAATTTCAGCGACATAGGTTTTAACACAATGCTTTGAAAGATGAAAGCATAGTTCCAACCTTTACCTAAATATTGACACAATCATTGATAAAAATCATAGATTGAATGATTGATGAAATGATTGAACGAATATTGATGATAATCATTGAAGACAAACATTGATTGAATGATTAGACAAGCATTAAGCAAATCATTGATGAAATGTTGTAATGAATAAATGATGAAATGACTTTTACCCTAAATGAATTGACTAAAAGAGGGTATATAAAATGAGAAACTTTAAGATGACACCTATTGATATGGATTACTTAATATCATTGTCCATTCATAATTTGCCGAATGTTAATGAAAACAATAACATAATCATCAAAGAACTAAATGATGGCAAGATTGTTGAAACAAACATTAAGACATTATCAAAGAATGATGATTTACTAAATCGCTTGCTAAAAGAGCCGAAAAACTACTTCATCTCAATCAATCCAATGCAAGACATATCATACAACCGCCTAAAAGAGGTGCTGCATTTTGCATACAGCAGATACTTAGGCTTTGCACTTGGCAAACATTATCGCCAAAAAGAAGCCCCAATAAAAATGGACATCATTATTGAATCAAAGGATAACAAAATATCATTTAATCATATACACATAATTACAAAGACACAATTATTCATTTATGATATGATATATTTTCAGTCAATCCTTTATTACTATATGAGCCAAAGCCTTAAGAATATCAATATGTTGAGTGAATCCATTTACAGCAATGAGTTGGACACATTCAACTACATAAACAAGACATCAATAGTTGATGGCATTGATGATAGCGGCAACAAGCAGCAAAAAGTAATCACCAAAGACCAGATTTTAATGGACGAGACCTACATATAAGGATAAGCAATGAATACACCTAACCCAGAGAATAACAGCCCAGAAGCATACGCCAAAGACCGCAAAATAAAGCGAGAGCAGTTGAAGAAGAGCAGTAGCCTATACCAGAAAAACCAACTACGTCAAGCAATCATACAAAGTCAAATAAACCAGAAGAAACAAGAACTTGCAAAGAAAAGACAAGAACAGCAATCAATTAAACAAGACATCAAAGAATCATATTATCAAAAGATTAAAGAATTAACATCTTTATATAAAGATTTGGGAATAATCCATTCGGGCAATGAACTTTCAAGACATTTTGAAAAATCGCCCTCTTACTTTAAATCATCACAGAAAAATGGTAATAATCCAACCATTGCAATACTTGATGACATCATCATTGATTTAGAAGTAATTACTGAAAATATTGATTATTTAATTGATGAATCATTAAATCATAAAAACATTAAATCAAGATGTGATTTCCTACTATCATTTTTCAAAAATTGCAAAAATAGAATTTTATTTAATTAAAACAATCACTTATAAAATCACTTTTTTAACAACTCCGCCAACATTGACAGAGTTGTTTTTTGCAATCTTTTGACAGCAATTAGTTTGCACAAAACGTCTACTAAAGTATTATTCTTTACAATACTTTCGTCAATCGTTATGTCATCAATTTGTATCAATCGGTTTTTCATAAAAATATTTATGTTGATTCTTTTGAATCAATGTTATAATAATATGATGAAACAATATTTTGATAACATTGGAGAACAATTTAATGATGTCATTTTTGAAATCCATTAAGGCAGAAACAGCAAAGCCAGTAATTGAACCAAAAGCCCAAAGCAAAGAAGAAGCCCTGAAACGCATTATATTGAAAGGGATTGAAAAGCAACTTCAATACATTGAGTTTGATTTGAGAGAGCAGAAAGCACCTTTTGCAGTTCGGCGGTGGTATCAACTGAAAGAAGACAGACAAGCATACTACTGTTTCATTAAGTACCAGAACAAGCCTATCCCCTTTTTAGAGAACAATGCGACCGCCTATGTCGCTTATTCGCTTGAAGAAGTCAAGGACATCTACAAAGCCATCAAAAAAGAGGTATCGGACAACCCGGAATTTATCAAGCACCTTGACAGCAAAATCAAGACTATGAAAATTGCCAAAGGGATAGCGACTAAAAAAGGCTAAACAAGTAGGAAAGCACAACCACAGCCGCAATGACACGAACGGCAAACCCGCCCATCTTGCATTGTATATCCCAGTGTTCTCTGATTTGCTCCATACTTGCCCCGCAATGGCGACAATATCCGCACCCGTCATCATCAAAAGGAAACGGTATGTCGCCTTTGCCGCAAACCGGGCATTTGATTGTAAAGACACTAAACTTGCTCATTGATACCCCCTATAAACTCATAGCATTGACAGCGTTTAGCAGCGTTGTTGGATTCTGCTGATAATATCCCATTGTTGTGCTGATTGATTTGTGGTTTACCAACTTTGAAACAACCTGAATTGCAACGCCTTTGTCGCATAAGTCGGTGATAAATGTTCGTCTACCGGAGTGCGAGCGGCATTTTGCCAAGCCGCACTTGTCATAGATTTGACGAAAGATGCGGACTATGCTTTCTTTGCGCAAATATTTGCCGGTTTTGTTTGATTGAATCAAGTAATCATTTATACATAAATTCATTTTATCATTTTTCAAAAACTTGTAATAATTGATAAGTTCTTTTTTCATTTCATCATTTAGATAGTATTCAGCAATTTTGTGAAATTTGTTCTTATCCTTTGACAGAACGATTTTATCAAAGACCTTGCCATTATCGTCAAAGACATCACTAATCTGTAATTTTTGGATATTGCATACACGCATACCAACAAGATAGGACAGCAAAAAGATGATGCGGTTGCGTTGTGGGTTATCCATTGACTTAATCATATTCAACACGTTTCTTACATCATATTCTTTCAAAACTTCAGCCTTGCCAATCATTTCAAAAAATCCTTTTATAATGTTATCATTTAATCATATATACATAATAACATAACATCATAAAAAGTCAATAGTAAAAGCATAAAAATAAAAACATTATAAATCAATATGTTAGTTAAAAATACTATACTTTTGTAATAGTATAACATCAATCATTTTACAAAAATATATTATATCATTAAATCATATTATCATTTTATTGATTTGACACAAACTTGGCACAATGTAATAAACCTTTTTTATAAAAGGTTATAAACATTTGATTATAAAAGGCTTTTTTCTCAAAGTATTGCTTAAACGCTATTCGTAATGCGTGGGTCGTGTGTTCGAGTCACATAACCGGCACCATTGTTTTCAAAGAGTCAGAAAATAAGTTCTAACTCTTTTTTATTAAAAAATCTTGATTTTCTCCAAAAGGTACTATATTTTAGTACTAACTGGAGATAATAATGATATATTCATTTGATGATTTAGCAATAAAATATAAAAATTATGCAAATATAAAAAATAAAATCAGCCGTGAAGTTAAATCCGGACGGCTAATACCTGTGGTTCGCGGTATCTATGAAACAAATCCTAATATTTCTGGAAAATATCTGGCTGGAAAAATTCTTGGTCCGTCGTATTTGTCTTTTGATTATGCACTTGCTGTTTATTCTCTTATTCCGGAAGCTGTTTATAACACCTATACTTCAGCCTCATTTAACAAAAGAAAGAAAAAGAGCTTTGAAAATCATTTCGGAACGTTTATATACAGCGACATTCCGGCAAAAGTTTATCCATTAGGAATTTTACTATATGAAGAAGATGGATACTCTTATCAGATAGCAACTCCGGAAAAGGCAATTTGCGATAAATTGTATTCTTTGCCGCCTGTTAAAAATCTAACAGAATTTAGTCATCTTTTATTTGATGATCTAAGAATTGATGAAACTGAATTTAACAAATTAGATAAAGATATATTGGAAGAATTAGCTCCTTTGTATCATTGCAGCAATCTAAAATTTCTCGTTAAGTTTATTAGGAGAATTAAATAATGCAAACTGTTATAGAACAAATGCTTAGCAAATATAAAACTGATACAGTTGATGAAAAGAAAAATGCCATAAAGGAAATAGTTCAAGAAGTTGCATTATGCGGACTATCACGAGCCGGCTTTTTTAAAAACGCTGCATTCTACGGCGGAACAGCTTTGCGTATTTTTTATGGATTAGACCGTTTTTCAGAAGATTTAGACTTTTCGTTAGCGGAGCCAAATGAAAAATTTTTACTGTCCCGCTATTTTTCTGGATTAGAAAACGAGTTATTGTCACTTGGTTTGCAGTTTTCTGTTGAAGAAAAGCAAAAAACACAAGATTCTGCAATAAAATCAGCTTTTTTGAAAGGAAATACCAAAGAACACATTATAAGTGTATATGGAATAGGCAATGTTAATATCAACTCTAACGAGGTTATTAAAATTAAATTTGAAATTGATACCAATCCTCCTCCTTATGCGACATATGAAAATAAATATCGCTTGTTACCTAGCCCATATCAAGTAAAAATGTATGATATGCCGTCTTTATTTGCTGGAAAACTCCATGCTGTGATTTGCCGTTCTTGGAAAAATAGAATCAAAGGCCGTGATTTGTATGATTATGTTTTTTATTTGGCAAATAACGCATTGGTTAATATGGAACACCTAAAAGCCAGACTTGTAGAGACAGGTTTACTGTCAGAAAATGACAGATTTGATTTGAATATTTTAAAAACAATGCTTAATCAACGATTTGAAAATATAGATTTTACTCAAGCCAAACAAGATGTATTGCCTTTTATATCTGATAAATCAAAGTTGGAACTATGGGGAACAGAATTTTTTAAAGATATTACGCAAAATTTAAGATACCGCGAATAAAACTTTAGTATTATATATCACGCAGCAATTTGATTTTTTAATTATAAAATTATCTTTACTTTCGGACTATATTTCGTTAAAATAATTATCAGATAAGTAATAGCTTATCTAGGGCGTAGTAACCCTTTTAGCGATAGTCGTTATGCATAAACGACTTAAATTTTGTTATGCCGATTTCTGCTTTGTGCGGATGTCGGCTGAATAAGGCTATGAGCTGAATAAGCCGAGCCGTTTGTCGCTATACGGTTTACTAACATCCGCCCGCTTTTACCACGGCGGGTTTTGTTTTATATAACAAATTAAACGGAGTTAGAAATATGTATAAGATTTTTGAAAATAAGAATGATAAATTTGCAAAAGAAAATAAGTTTTCGTCCCCAGCACCAGTCATTCTAGGCCCTGTGCCTAGAATCTTCTGGCAACAAGGTACTAACCTAGTCAATAAATTAGCCTTATTATTACATAAATACTGGCTCACACAAGATACTCGGAATAAATCCGAGTATGACTGGTGCTGGGAACGCTGGTTTAGTGCTTGTTCCCAATCTGGCCGGTCAATGATAGAGATGCTGGGAGTTCTGGCAATTATTGCGGTGCTAAGTGTCGGCGGAATTGCCGGCTACTCAAAAGCCATGACAAAATTTAAAGTTAATAAAGTTATAAGTGAATATAGCTTTATGATTTTTGGATTATTAGAACATATGGATGAAATAAAAAAACAGCCAACCAATTCTGGATATGTTGATTTAGCCTATTCTCTTAATCTTGTGCCTAACAGCTGGAAAAAGCAAAGCAGTCATTTTTTAATTGATGATTTTAATAATAATGTTCAATTATATAACAGAAAAGCTCTCCGAGATGAAGTGATAGACGCTTTTGCTTTTGAAGTATATTTCGGGCAAGACGGCAAGGGATTTTTTGATAGTCCATTACACAAAATGCTATGCCGAGAATTGATGTTAAATGTTGCAAAGCCTTTGCAAGAAACAATGTATGCTGCGTATTTATGGCGTGGAAATACATCTTCAGCAAATGATTTTTTATTCGGTGCTAAACATTGTTTCGGTTCAAGAAAATGTTTGTCAGATGTAAATTTAAATCAAATAGATAAGCTTTGTAAAACCTGTACTGAAGATAATAGCGGAGATTGTTCTTTAGTTTTATATTTTTAATAAAAAACTCCCCGCTAAGTTAATAACGGGGAGAATTTTTTTGTATTGGCTCTAAAGATTAAGCAGCTTTCTTTTCTGCGTGGTCTTTTTGAGTTTTACCGTATTTGATAGCAGCTTGAGCAGCAGCCAAACGTGCTACCGGTACACGGAACGGTGAGCAAGATACATAGTCTAAGCCGCACTGTTGGAAGAACTCAATGGATTTAGGGTCACCACCGTGTTCACCGCAAACGCCCAGCAACAAGTCAGGGTTGGTTTGACGGCCGCATTCGCAAGCGCGTTTAACCAATTTACCAACACCGTCAACATCAATAGAAGCAAACGGATCAGCAACGTAAATGCCTTTAGCGCGGTAGCAATCCAAGATAGCACCGGTATCATCACGGCTCATACCCAAAGTTGTTTGAGTCAAGTCGTTTGTACCGAAACCAAAGAATGCAGCAGAAGCAGCGATTTCTTCAGCCATCAAAGCGGCTCTTGGCAATTCAATCATGGTACCAACTTCATATTCAATAGATTTGCCTTTTTCAGCAAAAATCTTTTGAGCAGTTGTATCAATGATGTTTTTAACGATATCCAATTCTTTCTTAGAACCAACCAATGGAACTTCAATTTCAGGCATAACATTAACGCCTTCGTCACGGCATTCCATAGCAGCTTCCAAGATAGCGCGGGTTTGCATTTCGCAGATTTCCGGATAGGTAATCGGCAAACGGCAGCCGCGGTGACCCAACATAGGGTTCATTTCGTGCAAAGAGTTAGCGCGGTTTTTAACTTCGGCCAAAGTTTTGCCCATTTTATCAGCCAATTCCTGCATTTCTGCATCTGTGTGAGGCAAAAATTCATGGAGCGGCGGGTCCAGCAAACGAATAACTACAGGGAAACCGTTCATGGTTCTGTACAATTCTTTGAAGTCTTCTTTTTGGTATGGCAGCAATTTAGCCAAAGCAGCACGGCGGCCGGCTTCGTCATCAGACAAAATCATTGTGCGCATATCAGAAATTCTTTTAGCGTCAAAGAACATGTGTTCAGTACGAGCCAAACCGATACCCTCAGCACCGAAAGCCAAAGCTTGTTTAGCGTCAGCAGGTGTTTCAGCGTTAGCGCGAACATGCATTGTGCGGATTTCATCAACCCAGCCCATGAATGTACCGAAGTTACCGGTCATAGATGCGCTTACAGTTGGAATTTCGCCTTCAATGATTTGACCTTTAGCGCCGTCCAAAGATACCCAATCGCCTTCTTTAATTACAACGCCGCATTTTGTAGACATTGTTTTAGACTTGTAGTCAATAGTGATATCTGTAGAACCAGATACGCAAGGAGTGCCCATACCGCGGGCAACCACAGCAGCGTGAGAAGTCATACCGCCGCGGGCAGTAATCACACCTTGAGAAGCGTGCATACCGCCGATATCTTCTGGAGAAGTTTCATTACGGATAAGGATAACTTTTTCGCCTTTAGCAGCCCAAGCTTCTGCATCTTCAGCGCAGAATACAGCACGGCCCACAGCAGCACCAGGAGATGCAGGCAAACCGTTAGCAATAACTTTTTTATTGGCTTTAGGGTCCAACATTGGGTGCAATAATTGGTCTAATTGGTCAGCACCAACGCGCATAATAGCTTCTTCTTTAGTCAGCAAGCCCTCGTTAACCATTTCAACAGCCATTCTTACAGCAGCAGCGGCAGTTCTTTTACCGTTACGGCATTGCAGCATCCACAATTTTTTGTGTTCAATAGTGAATTCCATATCCTGCATATCTTTGTAGTGTGCTTCCAAAGCGTTGCGGACATCTACAAGCTGTTTGTACAAATCAGGCCACAATTCTTCCAAAGAGTTGCCTTTGCCCTCAGAACCCATAGGCTGCGGAGTACGAATACCAGCCACAACGTCTTCGCCTTGAGCGTTGATTAAGTATTCGCCGTAATATCTGTTTTCGCCGGTTGCAGGGTCACGAGAGAAGCATACACCGGTTGCAGAATCGTTGCCGGCATTACCGAATACCATGGTTTGAACGTTACAAGCTGTACCCCAATCGCCAGGGATGTTGTTCAATTTACGGTAAGTAATAGCGCGGGCAGCGTTCCAAGAACCAAATACGGCGCCGATACCGAGCCACAACTGTTCCCAAGGATCTTGCGGAACAACTTTGCCCAATTTTTTGCCGATTTCTTTGTATTCTTTTACCAATTCTTTCAAGTCTTCGGTTGTCATATCTGTATCAGATGCATAACCTTTGGCTTTTTTCATAGCTTCAAGAGCGCCTTCGTATTCATCAAGGTCTGCACCCAAAACTACATCAGAGAACATTTGGATAAAACGGCGGTAAGAATCGTAAGCGAATCTTTCGTTGCCGGAAACTTTAGCCAAACCTTTAACGCTTTCATCGTTCAAACCAAGGTTTAAAACGGTGTCCATCATACCAGGCATAGAAATTCTAGCGCCGGAACGAACAGAGAACAACAGCGGATTTTCAGGATCAGCAAATTTTTTACCCATAATGGCTTCAACACCGGCAACAGCTGCTTTAACTTGGTCTTTCAAGTCAGCAGGATATGTGTTGTTGTTTGCATAGTAATATGTGCAAACGTCTGTTGTAACGGTGAATCCAGGAGGAACAGGCAAGCCAACTTTGTTCATTTCTGCCAAGTTAGCACCTTTACCGCCCAGGAGATTACGCATGTTGGCATCGCCTTCTGCTTTGCCATTTCCAAATGTATATACCCATTTACTCATGGTTATTTAAGCTCCTATTAGCTATTTTGTTAAAACGAAGTCACAGCCCGCAAGCGAGCCATAACTAAAATTAAAAAACTTCAATTTGCCTAGAATGTATAACACAAAACGCCAGACTTCAAGCAAAATATTACATTTTAAGGCAAAAAAATATGGACATAATTGCTTATTTTTACGCAAAAAAGAAACTACTTATTTTTAGGTTTGCAGAGCTTTGAATTTATGATTTTTTTTAATCACAGGCGTTTTCTAAAGCCTATGAAAAATTAAAGAGCAATTATTTTTTTATTGAGATGTCAGACAGGGTGTAATATTATTTTTCGCATGAGAAAAATAATTGTTACAAAATTGGAATGTAAAGTTTTGGAGAGCAGTAAAAATGATTGATAAAATGCTAATCCGCGGGGCAAAAGTACACAATCTGAAAAATATTGATATAGATATTCCGCTGGGCGAAATCGTCGGAATCGCCGGCGTATCCGGTTCAGGCAAATCATCGCTTGCTCTCGGCGTGCTGTATGCAGAAGGTTCACGCAGGTATTTGGAGGCGCTTTCCACCTATACCCGCCGCAGAATGACGCAGGCAGCAAGAGCCTGCATAGATGAGGCTTTGTATGTTCCGGCGGCGCTGGCGCTTCATCAGCGTCCGGGGGTTCCTGGTATCCGCAGTACATTCGGCACTGGAACAGAATTACTGAATAGCCTGCGTCTGATGTTTTCCAGACTTGCCAGCCATCGCTGCCCAAACGGACATTATCTGCAGCCTTCTTTGGCGGTGGCTGCCGGAAAAGAACTTGTCTGTTCGGAATGCGGCGTTCATTTTTATGCTCCGTCTGCAGAGGAATTGGCTTTCAATTCTCAAGGAGCCTGCCAAAAGTGCGGCGGTACCGGAAGCGTTCGCACTGTTGATATTGCTACGCTTGTGCCTGATGATTCTCTTAGCATTGACGAAGGGGCGGTTGCTCCGTGGAACAGCCTGATGTGGTCGCTTATGACTGATGTATGCCGCGAAATGGGAGTGCGGACAAATATTTCATTCCGTGATTTGACGGCGGAAGAAAAAGAAATTGTTTATCACGGACCGGCGGTTAAAAAACATATTTTTTATAAGGCAAAAAGCTCTAATCAGGCGGGTGAGCTTGATTTTACCTATTATAATGCTGTTTATACCGTTGAAAATGCATTAGCCAAGGTTAAAGATGAAAAAGGCATGAAACGGGTGGAAAAATTTTTGAAGGAAGATGTTTGTCCGGAATGTCGGGGTACTCGTCTTTCGGCGGCTGCCCGCGCACCAAAGCTGAAAGGCATATCTTTGGACAAAGCGTGCACAATGACGCTTGCCGAATTGGTTGATTGGGTGCGAGATGTGCCGGAAAGTCTGCCGGAAGAAATGCGTCCGATGGCAGAAAGCATTTGCGAAGCGTTTTTAAATACGGCAAAGCGGCTGCTTGATTTGGGGCTGGGCTATTTGACGCTTGACCGTTCGGCGTTTACGCTTTCAACCGGCGAACGTCAGCGGATGCAGCTGGCACGCGCTGTCCGCAACCGCACTACCGGTGTTCTTTATGTGCTGGACGAACCGTCTATCGGGTTGCACCCGTCAAATATTGTGGGCTTGACAGGCGTTATGCATGATTTAGTGGCAGACGGCAATTCGGTTATATTAGTTGACCATGATATACAGATTTTGAAAGAATCAGATTGGATTATAGAAATGGGACCGGAAGCCGGCGCAAAAGGCGGCAAAGTGATTGCGCAGGGAACAATCTGGAACATTGAAAATAATCCGGTTTCGCAAATAGGAAAATTTCTTTCCGGCAAGGCTGAAACAAAACTGCGCAGCTGTGCGGAAAAAAATAAGATGTTTGAAAACGGTGTTATCCATCTGTCAACCTCACAAATTCATACCGTTAAGCCGCTTGATGTGGATATTCCTAAAGGGCGGCTAACCGTGGTTACCGGAGTATCCGGCTCGGGCAAAACAACAATGGTCTTAGAAAGTCTGGTTCCGGCGCTTGAGGCGTATGTAAACAGGAGAACTCTTCCTTTGCATATCCGCAAAGTTGAGGCAAAAGGCATTGCCCATGTGAAGCTGATTGATGCAACTCCTATCGGTATCAATATCCGCTCTACCGTCGCCACTTATGCCGGTGTTCACGATGAACTGCGGAAACTGTATGCAAAAACTGCGGCAGCCAAGGAAAAAGTCTATAAAGCGAGCGATTTTTCCTATAATACAGGTTCTTTGCGCTGTCCTAACTGCGATGGCACCGGCGTTGTCAGTTTGGATGTTCAATTTTTGCCGGACGTTAATATTCCTTGTCCGGATTGCCGGGGGTCTCGTTATGCCAAAGCCGCTTATGATGTAAAAATCAGCAATAAGACAGGCAGCAGTGTTTCTCTTCCTGAACTGATGGATATGGATATAAATTCTGCCATAGATTTTTGCAAAGATATGAAAATTGTCAGCCAAAGGCTGAAGATTCTGAAACAATTAGGTCTTGGCTATTTGACATTAGGAGAGGAAACGCCGAGTTTGTCCGGCGGTGAAGCTCAGCGTTTGAAATTAGCCAGTGAAATCGGCAAAACGCAAAATGACACGGTTTTTGTTTTTGATGAGCCGTCAATAGGGCTGCACCCGTTAGATGTGCAGGTGCTTTTGGGTGTTTTTCAAGCACTTCTTGATAAAGGGGCAACGGTTGTTGTTATTGAACACGATTTAGATGTGATACGCAATGCTGATTATGTAATTGATATGGGACCGGAAGGAGGCAATGCGGGCGGCAGGATTGTGGCAAGCGGAACGCCGCAGGAAATAAAAGAAAATAAAAACAGTATTACAGGAAAATATTTGTAATAATAGCAGCGGGCGCAAAAAATAAAAAGGCTGTCCAAACTGAGACAACCTTTTTTTAATGCTCTTTGTCAAGCCGTTATTTAGACAAGATGTCCAGCAATTTTTTGTTGGCTTCTTCCATTGTGCAGTTGCTGTAAATGGAAACTTCGCTGGCCAGACGGTTTACAGCCTGCTCATAAATTTGACGTTCGCTGTAAGATTGTTCGGCAATATTTTCATTGCGGTATAAATCGCGGATGACTTCGGCAATGGCTACCGGATTGCCGGAATTGATTTTATTTTCATATTCCTGCGCGCGGCGCGACCACATAATTTTGCGGACTTTAGCCTTGCCTTTTAAAGTGGCAAAAGCTTCATTCATTGTTTTGTCATCAGAGATTTTACGCAGGCCGACATGCTGAATTTTGGAAGTCGGAATGCGCAGAGTCATTTTATCCTTGTCAAAATTTACCACCAGAAGCTCAAGCTCGGAACCGGCAATATTTTGTTTGGTCACGTCAGCAACTTTACCTACCCCGTGGGTTGGATAAACGACATATTCGCCGGCGTTAAAAGTTAGTGATGGTAATTTTTTAATACTCATGTTCACTCCAGAAAAATAAAATTTATCACGAAAACATTAGTGAATATATCACATTTTTCGGGTTAAATCTAGAGCAAAAATGCAAAATTTTGTAAATTTTTCACTATTTTTTAATTTTTGGAAATAATTTTGTCTGTCTGAGAGCTTCGGTCAAAGCCATGGCGGCGGAAACAGCCATATTTATTGAGCGGGCTTCCGGCGACATCGGAATCAGCAGCTGCGCGTCGGCTAATTCATGTATTTCTTCCGGTACGCCGGCGCTTTCGCGTCCCATTAAAATTATGTCGTTAGGCTTAAACTCAAAATCTAAAAACGAATCCGCACCGTGCGTTGTCATCAGCACCAAGCGTCCGTATTCTTCCGGGTGCTGCGCGCGGTATTCAATAAAATCCGCCCAGCTGTTGTGGCGGCGGCAATGCACAAGGTCTAAATAGTCCATACCGGCGCGGCGCATAGCTTTTTCATTAAAAATGAATCCGCAAGGCTCAATAATATCCAGCTCAAGATTAAGGCAGGCACCCAATCGTAAAAGAGTTCCGGTGTTTTGCGGAATATCAGGCTGATATAAAGCTAAGCGCATGGTCGGTACTTTCTATAAATTAAGCAGATTTTTTAGCAGCTTCTTCGGCTTCTCTGGCTTTTTTGGCATTATAAAGAGCCACAAAGTCTACAGGACTCAGCAGCATCGGAGGCAAACCAGCTGCAGACAGGCTGTTAGCAATAATGCTGCGGACAAACGGGAACAGCAGGCGCGGCATTTCAATGTACAAAACCGGCTCTAAATGTTCTTCAGGAACATTTACGGAAACTACGGCCGCATAAGACAATTCAACAATAAACAGCGTTTTGCCCTCTATATCAGCATTCATTTTAGCGGTTAAGGTAACATTGTAGCTGCCGTCTTCAAGCTTTTTGCTGTTCATGCCCATGTCTACGTTGACATTAGGATTTTTGTTCATTTCTTTAAAAATTTCCGGCGCCAAAGGAATCTCTAAAGACATGTCTTTAATGTATTGGCTGTGAATCATAATGCCGGCAGGCTGCTGGTTATTATTTTGAGTATTTTCCATTTTTTTCTCCATAATATTTTGTTTTATGTAAGAGATAATACGAAAAAAGCTAATCGTCAAACATTTATATTGATAAAAATTTTATTTGTTTTATATTATTAAGGTATGCTTAGAGAGGTTAAAAGAAATTTATGGCTGATTTAATTTTTTTATTTGTGTTAGTAGCTTTTTTGGCAGCACGCCTTTACAGCGTTTTCGGCAAAGGCGGCAGCGATAAAAACATCCGCGTGGTTTTGAAGCCGGTCAATAAAAATGACGAGGCGGCGGTTAAAGATATTATACAAATGGTAGAAGCCGGCAAGGCTGTGGATAACGCAGCTGATAAAGCTGAAAGTTCGGATGATTTTAATAAAGAAATGTTTTTGCAGGGCGCACGCAAGGTTTTTGAACTGGTGCTGCAGGCTTTCAGTAAAGGCGAGCTGGCTCCGATAAAAGATTTAGTAAGCAAAAAAGTTTTAGACGCTTTCAGAGCGGCTTTGGCAGAACGTCAGGAAAATAATATGACATCGGAAGTTGACTTTATCTGTTTTGATAAAAGCGAAGTTAAAGATGTTAAGTTTTTGAAAAACAGCATTAAAGTAGTGGTGGAATTTGTTAGCGAGCAGGTTAATCTGCTGCGCAATGCACAGGGCGAAGTTGTGGAAGGCGATGAAAACTTTGTGCAGAAAATTACCGATGTTTGGACTTTTGAAAGAATGGTAAATGCAAAAAACAATAATTGGGTGCTGGTTTCCACTAAAAAAACAGCTTAATTTTGTTTTATCTTTGGCTTTAGTATTGCTGCTGAACGGATGTTTTAGGGATGAATCCGGCGTGCCGTCGGCAGAGGAAAGCAAAGCTGTGTTAAAAAAGGTAAGCTTTTCACAGCTGTCCGGCTGGAACCGCGATGATTTCGGCGAAGTTATTCCGGTTTTTGCCAAGAACTGCCAGAATGTTTTGAAAAATAAAAATACCTATTTATACAATTCATCCATAAAAATAAAAACTGCTGATTATCAAAAAGTCTGCAAAAAGTTTGCTGCTGCCGGAATAAACAGCGGCGCGCAGATGAAAAAGTTTTTGGAGGGCGAGTTTACGCCGTATGAAGTTTCGGCAGACGGCAATGCAACCGGCAAATTTACTTCTTATTACGAAGCGACAATTCATGCTTCTTTTGAAAAAAGCGCTAAATATAGATTTCCGATTTACGGCAAGCCGAATGATTTGATTGAAATAAATTTAAAGGATTTTGACAGTTCGCTGCCGAATACCCGTTTAGTCGGCAGAGTGGAGGGTAAAAAGTTTATTCCGTACTATGACCGCCGCCAGATTGAGCAAAACGGAGTAAAGGCTCCGGTTCTGATGTGGGGCGATGACTTGGTGGATATTCACTTTATGCAGATTCAGGGTTCGGCGATTGCTATTATGGAAGACGGTTCGGAGCTGAGAATCGGTTTTGCCGACAGCAACGGGCGCAAATTTAAGGGAATCGGCTCTATTTTGCTGCAAAAAGGATTGATTAAGCCAAGCGAGGCTTCTATGACCAAAATCCGCGATTGGCTGCGTAAAAATCCTCAGAAAGCAGCGGAAGTTATGGCAGAAAACGAGCGGTTTATTTTTCAGCGCGTGGTGGATGCCGACGGTCCGGTCGGGGCTTACGGCTTGTCTTTAACTGCAGGGCGCAGCATGGCGGTTGACAATCGTTTTATTCCGCTGGGTGCGATGCTGTGGCTGGATACGGTAAATCCGGATAACGGCAAAATTGAAAAAGTGGTGTTTGCACAGGATATCGGCAGCGCAATTAAGGGCGTGGTGCGCGGCGACTATTTTTGGGGACACGGCGAAGAGGCTTTGGCTGAAGCCGGGCGGATGAACTCAGCCGGTAAATATTATTTGCTGGCTCCTAAATATTCTGAACCGAAAGTGAACTGATGACCCCGCAGAGCGAAGATGAAGAATTTTGGCTGAGTGCTGTTAAAGATGTTAAAAAAACAGCGACAAATCAGGTTATATCTTCAGCTAAGCCGCAGCCGATTAAGCAAAAAGAAAAGGTTTATTATGCCGTAAAGCAGGAATTTTCTACCTATTCCAAGTTTTTAGATGATTTTGAAAACGGCGGAATAGATAAATCTACTCTGCGTAAATTTAAGCGTGAAGAATTTAGAGTTGAAGCGGTTTTGGATTTGCATGGGCTGAATGAGGATGAGGCTTTTGCTAAAGTTGACAGCTTTATTCCGCAAAGTTACGCTTTAGGCCGGCGCTGTGTAATGATTATTACCGGAAAGGGAATCCGCGTTCATCCCGATGAAGATATTTTTGCGGCTAAAGGGGTTTTGCGCAAGCAAGTGCCGCAATGGCTGAATATGGCGCGCCTCAGGGCTATGATTTTGATTTATAAGCATCCGTCCGAAAAAATGGGCGGCAGCGGAGCCTTATATATTTTGCTGCGCCGCAATAAAGATATTTAATAAGCGCGGCGCAAAGATTTTTGCATATACATCCGGGCATAGCTGTATTCTGTCATATAAGCGTAATCTTTGATTTTTAAGTTTAGTTTTTTATTCAGCTGCTCGCAAAATTCCTGCTCCAGATTATAGGTAATCATTTCAAGCGGCAGAGAAGCATAAGTTTCGGCATAATTTTGCAGATAGTTCAAACGCGGGCTGAAAATATCTTCCATTTCCAGAAAGTCTTTGTAATCGGAACCGGATTGCGCAACATGCGTGGTTTCATGAAAGCCCATGGT
Source organism: Bacteroidaceae bacterium (assembly GCA_963659495.1). Taxonomy (GTDB): domain Bacteria; phylum Pseudomonadota; class Alphaproteobacteria; order RF32; family CAG-239; genus RUG410. The sequence continues at coordinate 33,861 of CAVKTH010000004.1, forward strand.
TAAAGCCTCCAGACCGCTGTATGATTTCAGCAAATCTTTGTTGATGTAAATATCCTGATAGTCGGCAAAAGCGTCTGTCTGCACCCAATCGGCAATATGTGAATCGCGGGCGGATTGCTTATTGGTAATAAAATGAACTTTCGGCGGTTCTACCTTATTAACTTCTGCCGTAATGCGGCTGACTTCTTTTATTAAAGACTGCTGTTCTTTCTTTGAAAGCAGCTGAAATTTGTTTAATTTTGCGCGTATATTGGGCAAAGAAGCTATTTTAGATGTGATTGCCTGTACTTTTTTATATTCTTTGCGCATAAAATCATCAGGAATTTTCAGCTGCAGCAAAGCTGTGACTTTATCGCTGTTCTGTTCTATAAAATCGTGATTATTTCCGCGCAGCCGGTTGTGTATGGAAAGATTTTGCGCCAAGGCAAAAAGAATATTCAGTTTTTTGCGGTTGCTGAGATTAGCCAAAAGCTTAGCGGAGGAACGGCGTATAATTTTATGATACATTTCATAATCTGCCGGAATATAGTAAATATCCTTGTTTTTACTGTCGCCGATAAGCTGACCTCCGTTATCTGCGGCAATCGCATCAAAATTTTCCAGCGTTAATCCTTTGATTTTTACCCAAGCATCTTTATTATTCTTGCCGCTGATGCAGGTATAGTCTTTAAATATATCCTGAATTTTCTGCAGATGGCCGGGGCGGTATATTTTGAATTTGACAAACTGCTTTGCCAAAGAATCAATATCCTGAACTTTGTTTAAAATATCGGTGTGGCGCTCCAGCCATATATAATCCGCTTTGCTTATCATAACTGCATGCTAGCACTTTTTTGACTAAAAATAAACAAATAATATTGCTATATAACAATAAAAAATCCTTGGCGTAAGTACCAAGGATTTTTTTGTTGAGAAAGAAGATTATTTCTTTTCTTCTTCAGTAATTTTTTTGCCTTTTAAATCAAATTTTTCAATTTTAGCATTTTCATGCAGTTCAGAAACAACTTGACCTACAGCCTGCTGAGACAGATTATTTTTGATTTGGTCAGCTACGGCGTCCATAGGCAAAGGTTTAGAATCTCTGATGTCTTCAACCAAAATTACATGGTAGCCGAATTCGGTTTTAACCGGTTTTTGAGAGAAAGTGCCTTTTTTCATGGCAAAAGCGGCTTCAGAAAATTCCGGAACCATAGCTTCGGCGGTGAAATAGCCTAAATCAGCTTGGTCTTTAGAATATTGTTTAGCCAAGTCATCAAATTTTGCCGATTTTTTATTCAGTTTGGCAATAATTTCTTCAGCCAATTTTTCGCTGTCTACTAAAATGTGTTTAGCTTTAATTTCTTTTTCGCTCTTAAAGCTGGCAACATATTCGTCATAAACTTTTTTAACATCGGCGTCAGTTACTTTTTGAGATATCTGCTGTTCAATATAAACCTTGCGGGCTAAATCGTCCTGCATAGCAGCCAATTCTTTCTGATATTCTGCCGAAGCCTGAACATTGGCGGCGGTAGCAGCCTGCAAAGCCAGCTTGCTGTTAATCATAACTTCCAAAGCGCGGTTATAAAATTCTTCAAAAGAAACCTGAGATTTCAGCTGAGGATTTTCTTCATAAGCTTCTTTGATTTCGGAAACAGTAATCTGTTCTCCGTTAACCACAGCGGCAACGCCGTTGTTTCTTTCGGCATAAACCTTATAAGTAAAGGCGCCGGCCAGCAAAACTACAACAGCTGCAGTTGTGGCGAAAACATATTTTTTTTGCATAGATTCCTCCTAAATTAAACAAATCGTTAACATAATATATACAAACTAAATAAAATTCAAAGGATTTTTTATCAGAGGTTTATAACTTTTGCGCAGACTCTTGACTTTATGATTTAATCAAACTAAATGTATTCTGAAACAATATATTGTAAGGAACTTCTATGTTAGGAAAAATTGCCCGTAAAATCTTTGGCAGCGCCAATGACCGCTTTGTTAAAAAGCAATACAGAACAGTTAATCAAATAAATGCTTTAGAGCCTGATTTTATCAAGCTCAGCGATGAAGAATTAAAAGCAAAAACCGATGAGTTCCGCCGGCGTTTGAAAAACGGCGAGACTTTGGATGATATTTTGCCGGAAGCTTTTGCCACCGTGCGCGAAGCTTCTAAGCGCGTGATGGGGCAGCGCCACTATGACGTGCAGCTTATCGGCGGCATTGTTTTGCACAAAGGCATGATTGCCGAAATGAAAACCGGCGAGGGCAAAACCTTGGTGGCGACTTTGGCGGCTTATCTTAATGCTTTGGAGGGCAAAGGCGTCCATGTGGTAACGGTTAATGACTATCTGGCTAAGCGCGATGCCGAATGGATGGGTAAAATTTACCGCTTCTTGGGCTTGACCGTGGACTATATTATTCACGGCAAAAATGACAACGAACGCCGCATCGCCTATAATTCAGATATTGTCTATGCCACAAATAACGAGCTGGGCTTTGACTATCTGCGCGACAATATGAAGTTTAGCCTCTATGAACGCGTACAGCGAGATTTTAACTTTGCCATTGTTGATGAAGTTGACTCTATTTTGATTGATGAAGCCAGAACGCCGCTGATTATTTCCGGCGAAGCCGAAGATTCTTCTGCCACCTATATAAGCGTTTCTAACTTAATGCCGCAGCTGCTGCCGGAAGATTATGAAAAGGACGAAAAGCAAAAGAATGTAACCTTAACCGAAGCCGGTATGGAGCATGTGGAAAGATTGCTGCGCGAAGCCGGACTTATTAAAGAGGGTTCTTTGTATGATATCGGCAATGTCGGCTTGGTTCAGCATGTAAATAATGCTCTGCGGGCGCATAAAATGTTCCAAAAAGATGTGGACTATATTGTTAAAGACGGCAAAGTCGTGATTGTGGACGAATTTACCGGACGTATTATGGAGGGACGCCGTTTCAGCGACGGCCTGCATCAGGCTTTGGAAGCTAAAGAGGGTGTTAAGATTCAGTCAGAAAATCAGACCTTGGCTTCTATCACGTTCCAAAATTATTTCCGCTTATATCCAAAACTTTCGGGTATGACCGGAACGGCTATGACCGAAGAAACCGAATTCTGCGATATTTATAACTTGGTTTGTGTGGAAATTCCGACAAACAAACCGGTGCAGCGCGAAGATTTGCACGATGAAATTTACCGTACGGAGGGCGAAAAATACCGCGCTATCATTAACACGATTTTAGACTGCCATCGCCGCGGACAGCCGGTTTTGGTGGGCACTACTTCTGTAGAAAAATCTGAAGTTGTGGCAAATCTGCTGCATAAAGCAGCGCCGGATTTGCATTTTGAAGTGCTGAACGCCCGCTATCATGAACGCGAAGCCGCGATTGTGGCTCAGGCCGGCGTTTCTGGCGCTGTTACGATTGCCACCAACATGGCAGGGCGCGGCACGGATATTCAGCTGGGCGGCAATCCGGAAATGAAGCTGCAGGAAATGCTGAAAGGCGATGAAACTCCGGAGCAGATTGCCGAGCTTAAAAAGAAAATAGAAGCTGAAGTCGCGGCAGATAAAGAAAAAGTTTTGGCTGCCGGCGGTTTGTATATTTTAGGTACGGAGCGCCACGAAAGCCGCCGTATTGACAACCAGCTGCGCGGACGCGCCGGACGTCAGGGCGACCCGGGAACTTCTAAGTTTTTCCTTTCTATGCAGGATGACTTAATGCGTATTTTCGGTTCGGAAAAAATGTCTAATGTTCTGCAGCGTCTGGGCTTGCCGGAGGGAGAAGCTTTGGTTCATCCGTGGATTAGCAAGGCTTTGGAAAAAGCTCAGCAAAAAGTGGAAGAGCGCAATTTTGATATTCGTAAAAATCTGCTTAAGTATGACAATGTGATGAACGAGCAGCGCAAAATCATTTATGAACAGCGCCGCGAAATTATGGAAAGCGAAGATTTATCCGATACCATAAAAGAAATGCGCGACGAGTATTTAAGCGGAATAATTGATGCGCATGTTCCATACGGCACAGGAGCTTCAGAGTGGGATAAAGAGAGCTTAAAGCAAGACTTATCGGTGGCTACAGGCTTTGTTTTGCCGATTACCAACTGGTGCAATGAGCCGGAATTGGACAGCGAGGGCTTGAAAGAACGGATTTTACAGGAAATTGACAGCCGTATGGCTGAGCGTGAAGCCGCTTTGCCGGATGAAGCTGTTAAAATGGTGCAGAAGAGCATCTTTTTACAGGTTTTGGATCAGCTGTGGAAAGACCATATCGCTACTCTGGATTTGATGCGCCATACGATTGTGCTGAGAGCTTACGGGCAGAAAGACCCTCTGAATGAATATAAAAAAGAGGCCTTTAACATGTTCTCCCGCATGCTGGATATTTTGAAGCAGCGCGTAACTGTGGTTATTTGCCATACGGTTATCCAAACAGATTCCCAAGAGCAAATGCAAAAGGCTATGGATAAAGAGCAGAACCGTCCGATGTCGGCAGTCCACGAGGGGGATGAACCGCTTAAAAAGCTTGATCCGTCCATGTTTGAGGGAATTTCAAGAAACGACCCTTGCCCTTGCGGCAGCGGCAAAAAGTTTAAGCATTGCCACGGCAGAATAGTGAGCTAGCCTATGAGTGAAGAAAATAAAGAACTTAATGCCAATGAACTGCTCATTATTCAAAAAGAAAGGCAGCGTAAAAAAGAGCAGCGTGAGCAAAAAATCAAAGAATTTTTTATTTTGATTTTTGTGATTGCCGTTTTTTTAGGCGGCGGAGGCTACATGGTTTCGCAATTTATGCAGCGCCGCTATGATGATTTGCAGTATATCAAAACGCTGAATCAAACCACGCTGGAAATATCTCAGCTGATTGACAATATACGCAATACTTATACAATTCATCCGGACGAACCGGCGGAAAGTACGGAAAATCTGATAAAAATGGGTGCGATTCCCGAAAAATTGGTACGCAGCAACGGCGAACATAAATATTTGGAAAATCCGTTCGGCGGCCGGATTATTATTGAGCCGTCAGACCTTTTGTGGGATGAAAAAGGCAAAGTCAGCTCTCCGACATTTAAAATGTCATATCAGGGACTGCCGCGCCGCGCCTGCATTGATTTAGCTTCTTTGGACTGGGGCGACAGCATTAAAGGCCTGCTGGCGGTGGCTATCGGCAGCGTAGACGGCGTAACCGGCGAAGACAATGCTTTGCACGATATAGATTTAACTCCGGAAAAAGAAAAGGCAGAACGTGAAGCTCAAAAAGCTAATGAGCCGGAAGATGATGACTTTAGATTTTCTATGATGCGCCCGCGCATGCGCTATCAGATGAACGTGGCTAAGCCAAACGACCAGTTTATGCCGACGCCGTTTTCCCGCGGCAATGCCGAAATGGGCTGTTTCTGCGGGCAGAATGATTGTTCGGTGGCGCTGCGATATGCGGTTTTCAGCCTTGATAATTCCCAAAAATAGCAGACTTTCTTCGGAAAGTCTTTTTTTGTGATAAAATAAAAAAATTTATGTTGTATTATCAGAGAAATAAAATATACTTACTTAGGTTTAATTTTTAATTTAGGACGTAACAGATGTTAGATATAAAATTTATTGCCGATAACACGGATTGGGTTAAGAAAAGCTTGGGGCGGAAAGGTTTCCCGGCTGAAAAAGTTGATGAACTTTTAGAGGCTTATTACAGCCTGAACAAACTTAAAACCTCTTCACAGGCTTTGGCCGAAGAAAAAAATAAACTCAGCAATTCCATAAAATCTGCATCAAATGAAGAACGTCCGGCCATTATTGCCAAAAGTAAGGCGATTGGCGAAGAATTTAAGGCTGAGCAAGAAAAATTGGCGGTTCTGCAAGCGCAGTTTGACGATATGATTCTGCGCATGCCGAACTATCCGAGCGAAGACAGTCCGGACGGACCGGATGACAGCTATAATGTCGTACGCCGCAAGGTCGGCGAAATTCCGCATTTTGATTTTACTCCGCGCGACCATGTTGAACTTATGGAAATCAATGACTGGGGCGAAATGGAGCGTATTGCCAAAGTTTCCGGCTCTCGCACTTATGCTATTAAAAATGACTTGGCTCAGCTGGAATTGGCTATTCACATGCTGGTAATGGATAAACTGCGCGCTGCCGGCTTTACTTTGCTGACCGTTCCGGCGATTTCTAAGGAAAAACCGCTGTATAACCAAGGATATCTGCCTTTTGCCCGCGATGAAGTTTATTATATGCCGGCAGATGATTTGTATTTGTCAGGTACTGCGGAATTGATTCTGAACTCTCTGCGCGCTGATGAACTGCTGACAGAAGCCGATTTGCCGGTTTTGTACGCCGGATTTTCTCCTTGTTTCCGCCGCGAAGCCGGTGCCGCCGGAAAAGATACCCGCGGTTTGGTGCGCGTACACCAATTTTTCAAAACCGAACAATTTGTTATTTGCAAAAATGATTTGGCCGAAAGTGAAAAATGGCATCAAATTCTGCTTAAAAATTCCGAAGAAATCCTGCAGGATTTGGAATTGCCGTATCAGGTTTTGGAAGTCTGCACCGGCGATATGGGCGCGCCTAAATACCGCCAGTATGATTTGGAAGCTTGGGTTCCGTCTCAGAATTGCTACCGCGAAACTCACTCTTGCTCAAATATTACCGATTGGCAGGCTCGCCGCACGAATCTGCGCTACCGCGACAATGCCGACGGCAAAGTTAAATACTGCCATACTCTGAACAATACCGGAATTGCTACTCCGCGCGCTTTGGTGCCGTTTATTGAAAACCACCAGCAGGCAGACGGAACAGTCCGTATTCCGGAAAAACTGCAGCCGTATTTGGGCGGTAAAAAGTTTATCGGCAAGAATGCTAAATAATGCAGGATAAAGTTGCTGAAATACTTGAATTTATGCGGGCGATGGAGCGTGTCTGCCTGATAAAGCGCGACACGCTCATGTCGGACGGAACTCCCGAAACCGACGCCGCGCATATTTTCAAGCTGGCTTTTTTAGTAATGCTGGTTTATCCGTTCTTGCAAAAAAAATATGATTATACAAAGCTGCTGGAATTGGCTTTGGTGCATGACATTGCCGAGGGCATAACCGGCGATTGCCCGCGTTCGGCGCAGATAGCGCATCCGGAACGGCGCAAAGAAAAAGAGCGGCAGGAACAGGAAGCTATGCTTTTGTATAAAAAAATGCTGCCGGAGCCGTTGAATGAGCGTATTTTTGCACTATTTAGCGAATATGAAGCCAGACAAACCAATGAAGCAAAATTGGTTTCGGTTTTGGATAAAATGGAAGCAAATTTGCAGGCAAACCGTTTTGGAGACGGCGATATCCGCTATTGGCAGGATTGTGAAAACGGCGATGAATATTACCGCATAGCGACTGAACATAAGCCTTTGGTTGCCGAACTCGGCGAAAATATTCTGACAGAAATGGAACAAAAGATTATTGCTTTAACTCTGGAGAATATGGCAAAGTGCAAAATAAATTGTCAATAAAAAATCTGCAGGCTGCGGCGTTTGATTGGGATAATACCTTGGCGAACAGCCGTGAAACTTTGGTGTTTGCCATAAATAAAATACTGCCGCAGTACAATTTGCCGCAATGGGAAACTGTGCAGGCAAAACGCAACCGCCGCCTTTCTTTTAAAGACAATTTTCCGCTGATTTTCGGCAATAAAGCTGAGGAAGCTTATAAAAAATACAGCCTTATTTATAAAGAAAATGTCAAAAATATGATTTCTGCGCCGGATAAAGCCAAGGAAGTTTTGGAATTTTTGAAGAATAACGGCATAAAAATTGTTATTGTTTCCAACAAAGACCGCGAATTGTTTGAGTTTGAAAAATCTTTTTTGTATGATCCGGCTTTGTTTGACCGAGTTGTCTGCGGGCATGAAGCGGCAAAAGACAAGCCCGACGCCGAACAGCTGAAGTTTGCTGTGCGCGGCTATGCAGAGCGGATAACGCCGGAAACGGTTTGGATGACCGGCGACAGTCCGATGGACAGCGAATGCGCTTTGGCAGCCGGAGCAAGGGCAATCCGCATCGGCAAGCCGATTTGGAGCGGTGAAAATGACGATACGGATAAAGATATTCTGTTTATGAAAGATTTTTGCCAGCTGTATAAAGAACTTACGGAGCAGAATTGATGCGCCGCAATGTAAAATTTTTAATAGGTGTTTGGATAAAAAGGCTTTTGCTGCTGACTGTTTTAGGGCTGATAGTTTGGGCAAATGTTATCCGTCTGAAAGATAATAATTTTTCCAACCATGAAAAAGCGATTGACTACGGGCTGATAAAAGATGACGATAAATTGATAAATCCGGTAATCGCCGCTATTTTTTATGCCGGAAAAAATAATAATAAAAGCGATATTTCCACCTATTTTAACCATAGCGGAAATTATAAAAAGCAAAATATTAAAATGGTTATTGTTCCTAAAAAATTGGCGGACTACAGCAAAGAAGTGGTTGAAAAGCTTTATGAGGAAATAAATCTGAATAATCAAATTAACAAAGTTTTGCTGGTTTATGATAAAGATACGCAAAATGATATAAAGCTGCACAAAAAAATGCTGCTGCAGATTATGGGAGCGCAGAATGTGCAGGAAACGCCGATTTCTCAGCAAAGTTTGACCGGCGAGAATAAAGTGGAAGAATATTTGAGCGAACCGCAGAATTTAGTAGTGTTTTTAGCGGATTTGGATAAAGGCTTAAATGATAAAAACAGCGATTTTTTAACCGGAGAAGCGGTGTTTTTTGCGCAGCAGCATCATTATCAGATAAATGTTTTTGATATTATTGATACGCAGCTGGCCAAGGCTTTGGATAAGGACTATGAAACTTTATATCCGCTGGAAACCATGAAAGCAGAGCCGCTGCTGGCTAAGCAAAAGCGCAACTTAAAACGCTATAAGCGCCATTATTGGCATTTGCTGCAAAATTATTTTGAGCTGAATCTGCTGCAGATGTCGCAGGATTTGGATGATGCGGTTATGCCGCTGCGCTCGGAAGAAAACTACCGTCTGTACGACCGCGGGCGTTTGGTTTTAAAAGCTTACGATGAAAACTATCTGGAAATTTTTGAAAAAGCCGAAATGCGCGAAAATTTAGGAATCGCCTATTTAGTTTCGGATGCGATAAAGTCTTTAGTTTCGCGCGGGCTGGCTTTTAAAGCAAAGTTTTTTAAGATTTATCTGCTGACAGATTTAGAGCCGGTGCATCAAGAAAAAGATACCATGCTGATGAGCTATCTAGATGAAGATGACGGAATTTATGCCGAATATAAAAATCATTCAGCGCTGCTGGTTGCCGACGACCGTCCGGATAATCCTGAAGATTTGGCAAAAGCCGTGCGGCATAAAGCCGGTATACCGGATGAAACAGCCGATGAAAAAATAGATTACTACAGATTTAAAACAGTGGAGATGAACTATGGAGATTAACGGTTTCAAACTTAAATATTCAGTAGAAGAACTGAATGAAAAAGTTAATAAGCAAACTCGTAAAATTGAGCTTATTGACCAAAGCCATCCGGCTTATAAGGCTTTGCCGGAGGGCGATAAAAAAGCTTTGGGATATCTGGCAAATGCCGCCCGCATTATGAACGATGTGGCTTTGGAAATGGATAATCCGCTGAATTTAACCCAAAAGCAGGCTTTGGAAGCGGCGGCCGCAGAAAATGAGCAGGCGGCGCTGGCTCTGAAACTGTTTAATTCCTTAAACGGCGCCGCCGGTTTTAACGGTATAGATAAGGAGCCGGTAGAAATTTTTGAGGGTATAAAAATGCAGACCGGCTGCAATTTTTATCCGGCGAATTTAGGTGCTGAAGAATTGGCAAAAATTATCAGCTTCATGCTGGATGCCGGACATGCGGAAGAAGTGAAAAAAATCTTAAGCGCCCGCACCATGGTTCGCCGCAGCGGAGATTTTTTGAAAGCCATTGACTATACAGAGTATTTTGCAGAGGAGTTTTCCGAAATCGCCAACGAGCTGGAATGCGCGGCTCATTTTGCTACGGATGATTTGTTTAAGGATTATTTAGGCTGGCAGGCTCAGGCTCTGCTGCAGAATAATGAAGAAATGGATATTTTGGCGGATAAGCATTGGGCGCTCATGCAGGATTCTCCGTTAGAATTTACTATCAGCCGCGAAAATTATGAGGATAAATTAACGCCGACAATTTTTGATAATAAAGAACTGGCTGAGCGTTTGGCCGAGCTGAAGATTGCACCGGTGCCGAAAGATATGCTCGGCGTCAGAGTGGGGATTGTAAATAAAAACGGCACAAAATTGCTGTTGGAATTTAAGGATGAAATGACAAAATTGGCAGGTCTGATGCCGAAAGCCGATTGCTATGCTCAGAATGTCGGCGGTGATTCCGGACTTAAGCAGACGATGGTTGATGTAGATTTAACCATGCTCAGCGGCGATTACGCTATGTGCCGCGGCGGTATTACTTTGGCGCAGAATCTTCCGAATAATGATAAACCGTCTTTAACGCACGGCGGCGGACGGCGCAATGTTTATCACCGTCAGGTGCGCCAGAGCGGCGACAAAGAAAAAACACAGCAGATTTTGGACGGGCTGGTAAGTCCGGAACTGCATCAGTATTATGAGGAAGAGGCCGACCATTTGTTTACTATCGGTCATGAAAACGGGCATTCTTTGGGACCGGACAGCTCTTATCAGACCGCTTTGGGCGTTTATCAGCATATAATAGAAGAGCATAAGGCCAACCTGATTTCTGCGGCGATGATGCCGGAATATGTCAAAGCCGGAATAATCAGCGCGGAGCAGCTGAAAAAAATATATGCCACTTGGGTAATTAAGCGCCATTTAATGACGGCATATCCGGCCAGCGGCGAAGCTCATCGGGTGGCAGATTTGATTGAATATAACTATTTGACCGCGCATAAAGCAATTTATTTTGATGAAAACAAAAAACTGCATATAGACTTTGCCAAAATGCCGCAGGTTTGCCGGACAATGCTTGAGGATATTATAACAGTTCAGTTGTCAAAGTCGCCGGAATATGCTAAAGGATATGTTGAAAAATGGACTGAATGGAGCGAATTGTCGCAATATGTCGCCGATTTTAAACTAAAATTAGGAGTTAAACCATATATTGAACTGGTAACGCACTTTTAAGGAACTAAAATAAAATGTGGAATATGTTAAAAAAACTTGGCGCCGGAGAATATACTTTAAAGGTTACATTTTGGCTGTTCGGGCTGATGGGAATGCTGTTTTTTACAATCGCTACGCATATAACCCACAGCAGCGCCCTGCGGATGATTTGTCCGTACGGCAGAGTTTGCTCTAACAGCGTTATTTTATTTATTTTAAGCAATTTTCCGATTTTAATGACCAGTTCTGGGCGTATTTCATCATTTGTGCCGCATTTGCTGCTCAGCGCATTGTTTATCAGCTATTTTATCATTTTAATCCGCGGATTGTGGAAATCTTGCGACAGCTATGAAGGTGCAAAGTTTTGGGCAATATGTGCAAAGCTGGCTATTATAGGCTTGGGATTTTTAAGCCTTAAATCTATTATATAGGGGGACTGTGATGACTAAAATTGTTTGTTTGTGCTTAGTTTTGGCAGCAGCGCTTTCGGCTTGCAGCGGATATGTGGCCGGCGACATCAGCAAAGAACGCAAGCATTTATATGAATATAACAATAATCAGGAATACTGCGATAAAAATCCTGACCGCTGCGTTAACAATATTCCTTGGGGCTAAAATTTTTTATTATTGGCAAAATCCTTGGTTTGAGCTTCTTGCCAAGGATTTTTTGGTTATGCTGATTAAATTGTCTTTACTTTCAAACAATCTTCTCTTAAAATAATTTTCAGATGAGCGATAGCTTGTCCAGGGCGTAGCAACCCTTTATATATGCAGTCGTTATGCATAAACGACTTAAATTTTGTTATGCCGATTTCCGTTGGACGGATGTCGGCTGAATATGGCTATGCGCCGAATAGGCCGAGCCGTTTGCATATATACGGTTTGCTAACATCCGCCCGCTTTTACCACGGCGGGTTTTGTTTTTATGTAACAAAATAAACGGAGTTAGAAATATGTATAAGAATTTTGAAAATAAGAATGATAAATTTGCAAAAGGAAATCAGCTTTCGTTCCTAGCACCAGTCATTCTAGGCCCTGTGCCTAGAATCTTCTGGCGACGAGGCTCTGACCTAGTCAATAAATTAGCCTTATTATTGCATAAATGCTGGTTGAAACAGGATTCTCGGAATAAATCCGGGAATGACTGGTGCTGGGAACGCTGGTTTAGTGCCTTTTGCACGTTCTTTAAGTACCCCTCACCCGACGCCAAGGCGTCACCCTCTCCCACAGGGGGCGAGGGTTTTAGATTGCTTCGCTGCGCTCGCAATGACGCCGTAAGTAACGGCGAGGGTATGCACCGCCCTTGGTGCAACAAGATACTAGGCATAGGGCCTAGGATGACTGGTGCTAGAAGCGCAAATTTCTTTGGCCGCAGCATGATAGAAATGCTTGGCGTTTTAGCAATTATCGGCGTGTTGTCTGTCGGTGGAATTGCAGGGTATTCCAAAGCCATGGAAATGTGGAAAATAGATAAAATAGTAAATGAATTTAGTTATTTGCTGGCCGGACTTATGGAACATTCGGAGCAGCTTACAAAAATGAGCAATCAAAATCCGGCTCTGACGTGCATCGGACAGTTTGTAGAAGCAGCTAATCTGGTTCCGGAATCTTGGAAACGTGTAAGTCCGTGTAATTTTGAAAATTCCATAGGAGACGGCGTCGGCACATATACCAGAGGCGGAATGTTTGCCGTTGAATTTAGTCTGGGCGGCAGTTCTGATGAGTATTATGAACCGGGGAAAAGAAGAAATGAATCATTTTCTGCCCGCAAATGCAAAGCCATGTTTAAAGACTTGGTGCAGCCGCTGCATGAGGCTTTGGGCGTTGTGTATTTTATCAGAACCGGTGGTTCGGGATGGCTGGACTATTATGGGGATAAAGTTTGTTCCGGCGGCAGAAAATGTATAAAAGACTTAACGCCGGCAGAAATAAATACAGTTTGCAGCTCCTGCACAAAAAGCAAAGAAGTCTGCAACATCGGAATGCAGTTTTACTAAAAGCCGGTGCTGAAACCTTATAAAGCTTTTAATTTAAAATGTTTCAGTTTATCTATGTATAAATAGATTACCGGAGTGGAAAATATGGTTAAAAGCTGGCTGCAAAGCAAACCGCCGACGATGCAGACTCCCAGCGGCTGCCGCAGTTCGCTGCCGGTGCCTTGTCCGATAATTAGCGGAACGCCGGCTAAAATAGCAGCAATGGAGGTCATCAAAATCGGGCGGAAGCGGCTGAGCGCTGCTTTATATATTGCCAGTTTAGGTGCGAATCCGGAGTTTTCCAAAGTATTGGCGGCTTCAACCATTAAAATGCCGTTTTTCAGTACCAAGCCGACAATCATAATTACGCCGATTAAGGCAATTACTGAAAAATCCAGCCGCCACAAATACAGCGCTGAAATAACGCCGATTAAACCGGATGGAATGGTTGAAAGAATAACGAGAGGAGCGGTATAGCTTTCGTATAAAACGCCTAAAATGATATAAACCGCAGTTAAAGCCAAAAGAACCAGCCAAACTTCATTTTGCATAGCCAGCGCAAATTCTTTGGCAGAACCTTGCGGCGTACCGATAATATCTGCCGGCATCTGCAGCTCTGTCCGGATTTTTTCAATTTGCGCCAAGGCTTCGCCCAACGCGGCGCCGTTATTCAGGTTAAAAGAAATATTGACGGCCGGAAGCTGCCCTTCGCGGTTGATAACCAGCGGACCGGCAGTATCTTTTTCTACAGAGGCTACAGAGCTTAGCTGAATGAGATTGCCGTTAAGCGGAGACCTCAGATATAGATAATTAAGTCCGGATGCATCTCTAGCGTAATCGTCAGCCAGTTTCAAAACGATTTTATATTGATTCTCCTGAGTTTGAAATTCGCTGATTTGCCGCTGTCCGAAAGCGTCATAAATAAGCTGGTCAATATCTTCGGCTGTTATGCCGTATTGAGCGGCAAGTTCACGGTTAATATTTATTTTGCGCAGCCGCGTGCCGATTTGCAAATCGCTCCGCACATCGCTGAATAAAGCATCGGCGGCTAATTTATCAGTCAGTTCCTGCGCCCAGAAATAAAGTTTTTGCGTATCTGCCGATTTTAGGGTGTAAACATATTGAGCGGTGGACTGAAAGGCGCTGAAGTTCATATCCTGTGCCGCCCGCAGCGACATTTTTATTCCGGTTACTTTAGAAAGCTGCGGACGCAGTTCGTTAATCAGCTCTTCGGCCGAAAGGCTGCGGTCTTTACGGTCTTTCAGCACCAGCCAGAATTTGCCGTTGGAAAGCGAGCTGAAATTTTTGTCGCCGATAGCGTGCGTATAGGTCAGAATAGCCGGATTTTCCGCAATTATATCGGCCAGCTGCTTGTGCTTTTTTGCCATGTCAGAATATGAAATATCTTCGGCAGCCTGCGTGCTTCCGCTGATGTAAGCAATATCCTGAAGCGGAAAAAAGCCCTTGTTTATATATATAAAGCCGCTAATTGCCGCCAAAACCGTAGAAATAAAAACAAATAGAGTAAGCTTTTGATGTTTCAGAGTTTTCTGCAAACATGCAGCGTATACTTTTTCTATAAGTCCTTTAGCATTGGCTTTTTTCAAGGGAGTCAGATATTTTGCAGCCAGCATCGGAGCCAAGCTCAGGCTGAAGACTACCGAACATAATATAGTTATGGTAACGGTGGCGGCAAATTCAAAAAACAAGCGTCCGACAACCCCTTGCATAAAAAACAAAGGTATAAATGTGGCAATCAAAGACAGGGTAATGGCAACTAATGAGAAAAATATTTCTTGTGAAGCTAAAACCGCGGCGTTTGCCGGTTTTTCCCCGTTTTCCAGATGATTATAAATATGTTCAATCACAACAATAGCATCATCCACAACAAAGCCGATGGCTATAACTAAAGCGGTTAAGGTTAGGTTGTTGATACTGAAACCGCATAAATACATGCCGCCCAGCACGGCAGCCAAGGACGAAAGCAAAACCGCTCCGACGATTAAAGTTGCCGTCATGCTGCGTAAAAAGATTTTCATAACCAGCAAAACTAAAATAAAGGTAATTACCAGAGTAATCTGTATTTCATGCAAAGAAGAGCGGATTGTGCGGGTGCGGTCGTTTAAAACCGAAAGTTCGGCAGTTTGCGGCAGCATTTTTTGCAAATTCGGCAGCATCTGCCTTACTTGGTCTGCTATCTGCACAATATTAGCGTTAGGCTGCCGCTGAATTTCTATGCTGATGCCTGAGCGCCCTTCCGGCCAAGAATGTACGAATTCATTTTCAGCGCCCAAAGTTACCTGCGCCGTATCTTTTAAATATACGGAATGCCCGTTGCGTTTTGCAATTACAATGTTTTCATATTCATCAGCGCTGAACAGCTGGTCGTTAGCCTGCAGAACAATAGTTTCTTTATCGCCGAAAATGTTGCCTTTGGCGTGGTTTACGCTGGCTTTTTGAATGGTGGAGCGCAGCTCGTCCATAGTTATGTTAAGCGCCGCCAATTTATCCGGCAAAACCTTTATTACTATGGCCGGACGGCGCTGTCCGATAAGATTTACTTCGGCGACGCCGTTTATCTGCATTAGCTGTTTAGCAATAAGATTTTCGGCTAAGTCGCTGAGCGCTGTAACCGGCAGGTAGTCTGATTTTAAAATCAGCACCAGCACCGGCATGTCTGCCGGATTAACCTTTTTCCAGCTTGGCTGCGACGGCAGGTCTTTAGGCAGTTTGCCGGAAGCGTTGTTAATAGCTGCCTGAACCTCCTGAGCCACAACGTCTACAGAGCGGGATAAGTCAAACTGCAGAGTTATGTTAGTGCGTCCGGATCCGCTGCTGGAGATAATGCTGTTGATTCCGGATAAGCCGCTGAAGGCGTTTTCCAAAGGCGAGGCTACGGCAGAGGCCATGGTTTCGGCGCTGGCTCCGGGAAAATCGGCTGTTACTTTTATGGTAGGTATATCGGTTTGCGGCAGCGGAGCCAGCGGCAAAAGCGGGATAACGGTCAGGCTGCAGACTAAAACAGCGCAGGTTAGTAAAACTGTGGCTACCGGACGCTTGATAAACCAAAGAGAAAAAGATTTATTGTTCATTTGCTTGCTCCGGTTTTACGGCAGTATTTTCGTTTAATTGCGAAAAGCCGTCGCAGACGATTTCTTCATTTGGATTTACACCGCTGATGATGACAGTCTCATTTTCATTTTGATAGCCGGTTTTAACCTGTTCTATTTTTATTCTGCCGTTTTCAACTTTATAAACCATGCTGCCGTTCAGGCCGGGGCGAACGCTTTCGTTAGGCAGAACAATAGCTTTATCTAAAACACCGTATGTGAGTTTAATTTTTACAAACTCGCCGCTCCATAAAATATCGCCGTCATTGGCAAATTCGGCTTTCAGTTCTAAAGTTCCGCTTTGGCTGTCTATTTTATTATCAGCCGCCGAAACATAGCCTTGTTCCAGTACTTTATTGCTGCTGCGGTCCAGAGCCTGAACCTGCAGTTTATCATTTTGAGAGATATAGGGCAGTAAATCCTGCGGAACTGAAAAACTTACGGCAATCGGATTAGTCTGCACGACAGTAGTCAAAACTTTTTGCTCGGCTGCTCGGACAAAATTGCCGGCGTCAATTTGCCGGAGTCCGACTTTACCGCTGAAAGGGGCTTTTATTTCAGCATATTCTAAATTAACTTTTTGCAGCACCACTTGTTCTTTGTCTTTTTCCACCTGCGCGGCCTGCTGTTTATATAAAGACTGCTGTTCTTCTAACGCCCGCTGAGAAACAATGGAGTTCCGGCTTAGTTTTTCAAAGCGCTGCAGGTTGCTGCCGATTTCGGCAAGCTTGGCTTCGTCTGCCGCTAAATCGGCTTCGGCCTTATCCAGCTCGGCTTCAAAAATACGGTTATCTATTTTAGCCAGAATCTGCCCCTTTTGCACGGTTTCGCCCTCGTTAAACAGTATTTCGGTTAAAACACCGTCAACTTGCGGACGCAGTTCGGCTTCCTGTTTAGGCTTTACCGTACCGATAGTTTGATAAGTCAAATATATTTGCTGCGGCTGGGCTTTTATGGTTTTAACCGATACGGCAGCCGCCGTGTTTTTGTTTTCTGTATCGCTTTTAATCCCAAAATAAACACCCAAAGCCAGCAAGCATAAGCTTAAAATAACAATCTTTTTCATTTTAATCCTTTTCATTTTGAAATGGATTTACTCTGACAATCTGAAAATAAACTGAAAATTTGCCATAAAAAAGCCGCTCGGTTAAGAGCGGCTGTTGATATCTATAACGACAATTTCGGATTTTGTACCGGTTTTGAATTTTATTGCCCAGTCGGAAATTCCGGAAGTTACAATAAAATCCGTAAGATTTCGGCGCTCGTAGCCATAGGTTTTGTCATTGGCGCCCATCCATTCTCCGGCTTTGTTCAGCGGCCAAAGCTGTCCGCCGTGGGTGTGTCCGGAAAGCACTAAGTCAACTTCTTCAGCGGCTTGACTTTTATAGTCATTCGGCTGGTGGTCCAAAACAATTATATATTTGCTTTTATCCAGCGGATTAACCAGCGTATCCATATTTTCACGGCTGCCTCCGCGGTAAAATTCCGAACTGTCTTTACGGCCTAAAATATAGTAATCGTCAGCCAGCAAAACAGCTTCATCCTGCAAAACTTTGACGCCGTTTTTCTGCAGCTCGTTGATTAAATCGGTGCCGGTGTAGCCGCGTTTTTCGGGGCTGTGATAGCCTTTGTCATGGTTGCCGAATGCAAAGTAAACGCCGTAAGTTGTTTTTAGCTTGCCTAAAGCGGCGCAGGCTTTCTGCATATCCGGCAGCATAGTGTCATCGTCTACAAAATCGCCGACAATAACAACGGCGTCAGGATTTAATTTTTGCATTTGTTCAACATATTCGGCAAATTTATCGCCGTCAAAAGTTGTGCCGATGTGCGAATCCGCAAACTGTACAATCCGCAGAGGCTTGTCGGTTTTAGAGGTTTCAAGATTGTAATAGGTTGTCCAAACATGATGGTCTAAAATCCAGCCTGTGCCTAAAGCCGCAAAAGTCAGCAGCAAAGCGGCGATACCGGCATAATAGTGCTGGAAAGGCTGCGGCTGATAGTGTTCTATAATACCGAAAACAAGGTCGCTGAGCAGCCAGAAAATCATTAAATGCAGCAAAACTATTACCGCGTTCATCAGATTGAGGCTAAGGCACAGAACTCCGAACACAGCCAGTACCAAAACAAGGCTGACCGCATAGAGCAGCTTGGTGTTTTCATGAGTGAGTTTCAGCAAAATATCAAACTTTGCCACACGGCTGGTTAAATAGGTCAAGCCGGCAAGGGTTGAAAAAATTAAAATTACAAAAAGTATAATCCACATACGCATTTTTTATATATCCTTTCTCAGCATATCATAATTCTTAGAGTACGCTCTAAGTCAAGCATTTTTTTATGGCGGCAATTTTGTCAAAAAATCTTGCGAAACTTCAAAAAATGTGCTAAATACATGGATATATTTAAATTTTGATGTTTATTTTTTTGTTTTACTAAATTTTATTGTTATGGATTTACAGACTAAAAAAGAGAGATTGTCTTTAGTTAAAGCAGCTTTGGAGAAGATTTTCCGCAAGGTGGAAAATGTCGGCTCCGTATTTTTTGTGAGCGAGGGCAGCGGCTGCGTTTTGCGCGATGTAGTTTTTAGCCGCTCGCAGTCTATAGGGTTGGAGTTTGAGGTTTTGGACTTAGACGGCAAGCCTTATTATGCTGGTACTAAAGAGCATGCGTCTGCGCTGTTTAATGCTTTTGGCGGCAGTTATTCTCCGTCGGAGTATTGCCACAGCATGACCCATCACATGAATCTGTGGACTTGGACGGCTCCAGAAGAGCTGCAGGTCTTGGATGCTGACGATGCAAAAGCAGCATTGTTCTGATTTTTGAAAAAACACTCGGTTCTCTGATGAATCGGGTGTTTTTTTGTTGAATGCGGTTAAAATATAAGTTATAATAACTGTAAAATATATTTTTTTGTAAATTATGATGAAAGATATCTTTATCTTCCGCCATGGTCAAACAGATAAGAATTTGGCACAAAAATGGCAAGGTTCCGGTTGTGATGACGTTTTAAATGAAACCGGTAAAAAACAGGCAGAAGCTTTGTCTGAAAAAGTTAAAAATTTGGGTTTGGAAAAACTTTATTGTTCTTCTTTGACCCGCGCTAAGCAAACCGCTGAATATATTGCGAAAAACTACAATAATTTGCCGGTTGAGGTTATGCCTGATTTGCGCGAGGTTTATTTTGGAACAGCCGAGGGTTTAACTTTTGATGAAGTAAGACAGATTTACGGCGAAGAATTTGAGCAGCAGCTGCTTAATCCAAACCAAGAAACATGGTATTGGCGTTTTCCTGAGGGCGAATGCAAGCATGATGTTTTTAACCGTGTGGATGCTTGTCTGCGTCAGATTGCTGCCAAAGCTGAAAATACAGTCGGTATAGTTTGTCATGCCGGTGTTATCAGCGCTTTGCAATGCGGTTATCAACTGAAAAATGTCAGCTTTGAAAACTGCGCCGTTTTGCATTTGCAGTATGACTGTGAAAGCGGAAATTTTAATAAGATTGATTAACTTAAAAGCCGTCCTTTTTTAGAGGGCGGCTTTTAATTAGTTGAGATATACAAAAATTGTCCGGTGTTAACGGCATCTGACGAAATTCTTAGTATCGGAAGCGCCGGAAGTGTGTAAAAAAAACGACCGTTTAAAAGGGACAGTTTTTAGGCTGTTTTTAGTAATGTAACAGAGGTTGCTAAAATTTGCAATAACTTTTTATATTTGCGATGTTTTTTGCGGTTTTGCGAGAATTTTCAGCGTCTTGTTTAGAGTGTGTAAAAATAACGGTCGTTTTTTTTACACATAATAGGAGGAATAAGATGTTGAAGAGTATGAATTTTTTAAGTGGAAAGA